>NZ_NEGD01000003.1:0-279319 GCF_002135245.1 Acinetobacter sp. ANC 4218
TTTAGCAAATTCTGCTGCAAGGTCTTTTAGTTTTTGTTCGTTCATCATGTTGCCTGACTCCGTTGTGAATATGAACATAGCAAATTCAGGCAATTACACAATTTAATTTACAGTCTCCAATCTTTGGGACTATAGAATATTTCTGCTTGGATCTATTTTTAGTATTGTCTGGTAGGCTTCTAGAACATCAAGCTTTATTTTCTCACCCCGACACAAAGATTGATGGTGACTGATTTTACACGTGGAGAAAAACATATTGTGCTCTAGCACGCCAGTTCTCCGCTGTTATAGCGAATGGATTTCATCGTCATATAAATTACCTCTGTGGCTTAGATAAAACCAATGTAATTCAAACTCTCCGCTTTGTGAAAGCATAAGATCAGCAGTGTTAAGCTGATTATTTATTAAGCATTTATTCTGAATTTCTATTTCCCTGTGTTTATATATTCTTCTGTAGTGTTCAGCCCAACTTTCATTCAATTCAACAATGCCTGTACTCAACCTTAACAGCTAAGATTTACTCTTACCTCCTTTTAGTGGTTTTACAAATCAGAACTTGTACAGTGTATATAAAATAGGCAAATTCATATTATGAACCATTTGATGGAAACATGAAAATGCCAGTTCCAGCCCAAGCCGTCAGACATAGACTTTTAAATACTTTTTTCTCACGATACTCGGTTTGGTTTAGCTGTATTTTTATTACCTTAACGATTAGCTGGTTTCGAATTATCTATGAGCCTCAATCTATTCATTATTTTCTTTCCGATCCCTTTCTGAATTCTTTATGGCTGATCTCAGGAATCCTGACCCTGGTTGGTGTATACGATATCTTGCAAAATCAGCATTCAATCCTGAAAAATTATCCCATCATTGGACATTTTCGCTTTATTTTTGAAGAGTTTCGTCCTGAAATCAGGCAATATTTTATTGAAGATGATCAGGATGCCCTGCCATTTTCACGGATGCAACGCAGTCTGGTTTATCAACGTGCCAAGAATAAAAATGCCGATAAACCGTTTGGCTCCCTGATTGATGTCTATCAGCAAGATTATCGCTTTATTACCCATTCCATTACGCCATGCAAACCTGCCGATCCTGAAAGCTTCCGTATTCAAATCGGCAATGATCAGTGTCGACAGCCCTATAACGCCGCCATTATGAATATCTCTGCCCTGAGTTTTGGCAGCCTGAGCGCCAATGCGATTCGGGCGTTGAATCTGGGGGCGAAAATGGGCAATTTTTACCATGATACGGGTGAAGGCAGTATCAGTCCTTACCATCTGGAAAATGGCGGAGATATTGTCTGGGAACTCGGCAGTGCCTACTTTGGCTGCCGTACTCTGGAGGGTCAGTTCGATCCGGAAAAATTTACCAAGCAAGCCCGATTACCGCAAATCAAGATGATAGAAATCAAGTTGTCTCAAGGGGCAAAACCGGGTCATGGCGGAATTTTACCCAAAAGCAAGATCTCAGCAGAAATTGCCGAAATTCGTGGCGTGAGCCGTGATCATGACTGTGTATCTCCTTCGCAACATTCTACATTTAGCACTCCGATTGAAATGATGCATTTTATACAGCAACTGCGTGAACTGTCTGGCGGTAAACCGGTGGGCTTTAAACTCTGTATTGGTCAGCCCTGGCAATTCATGAGTATTGTCAAAGCCATGCTTGAAACTCAAATTGTACCGGACTTTATTGTGGTAGATGGCTCTGAAGGTGGTAGTGGTGCCGCCCCGATTGAACTGATTGACCATGTAGGTACGCCTTTACGTGAAGGTTTACTGTTTGTCCATAACACCCTGGTCGGTGCAGGTTTAAGAAATCGAATCAAGATAGGAGCAAGCGGCAAAATTATCAGTGCATTTGACATTGCCAGCACCATGGCGATTGGGGCAGACTGGGTCAATTCGGCACGTGGCTTTATGTTTGCCGTAGGCTGTATTCAGGCGCAAAGTTGTCATACCAACCAATGCCCGGTTGGTGTTACCACCCAGGACCAGGAACGGCAAAAAGCCCTGCATGTTCCCAGCAAGGCAGTTCGTGTTTTGAATTTTCAAAAAAATACCCTGCGTGCCTTATCCGAAATGATTGCAGTTGCAGGCTTAAAACATCCAGCGGATATCAAGCCGCATCATTTAGCCCAGCGCATTAATGACCGGGAAATAAAGAATTATGCCCAGTTACACTTCTGGTTAAAAGAAGGTGAATTACTCAACTGCAAAGCAGGAGATCATGAAAACTTCTATTATCGCATCTGGAATTTAGCCCATGCAGATAGATTTTAATCACGGCACAAATTCAATGAAACTCATTTAAAAAAAATAAAGAGGCCCATCTGGCCTCTTTTATGTATTGATGCAATCAAAAATCAATAATAACCTGACGAGCTTTGAGCATGTAAAAAAGCTGGAATCAAACCGGTTAAGGCCGCACGAATATCAGCACGTTCATTAATCAACTGATGTGACCCTTCTTCGAGCATCAATAAGGTCTGTAAACGGAACTTGCGACGAATAAACTCAATATTATAGCGCCAGTCGACCGTCTGGTCCTGTGCCCCCTGTGCCAGCCAGACGGGAATGCGGCAAGCAGGACGTGCTTCCATTTCCTGCATCCATTTCGACATGGCCAGAATCCAGTCCATTCCCATCATCCGGGGCTGTAACGGATCTTTTAAACGGACAAAACGCAGAAATTCAGGATTATGATTATTACGTCTAAAATGCCGTGGTACCTGACGCTTAATGCGCCGGATAATGCCCAGACCGACCGAATTATGCCACCACGCCGACTTGGCTGGTCGAAGCAGCGGTGAAAGCAATAATACACGATCCACATACGGATTTTCACGACGCTGGGCAAATTCCAGTAAATGATGCATCCAGATGGCACCACCAGTACTCTGGCCAATCCCTAACCAGGGTTTCGGTAATTGCTCGGCATTTTTAATGTAGTGATAAACAGCATGTAATACCTGCTGGTAATGATCAAAATTCTTGATATTTGCCGGCGAACCGTCGCTGAGGCCATGACCGGGCAAATCATAGGTAATGACACTAAAACCCTGTTCCAGCAATTCACGAATAATCGGCTGGTAAATCCCGCTATGTTCCAGATAGCCGTGCAGTAAAAATACCGTGCCTCGTATTTTCGGTAAGGCATTTTTTTCCAGATTCGGTTGAAATACCTGTACATGCAGTTTAAACAAAGGCATTTGTACATAACCTTGCCAATGCTCACAGTTCAGCAAATGCAAACCATATAACTTGCGATAGGCCTGAATTTCGACTGAAGGGTGATAAGGCTGGTTCAGATTCAATGCTTCAAGTAATTGAGGTGTGGTTTCACGACTTGGAACGGGTAAATCCAGCCGTTTTAAAATGGCAGGATTTAAAAATGGAATATCAGGCATTAAGGTACCTCTCGGCAATCACTGGAACCAAACCAGATATCACGAATAGTGGCTAACATTTCATAATTGGCACGGCGACTATGATCATAATTCTGTTCACTTGGACGCCACCGGGTCAATTGAGTCGGCATGGGTGCTTCTACGGGTACAGTTTCAATACCATTTAAGGCAAATAAACGACGGGTCCGCGGCATATGATAACGGTCGGTAATCAAAATCACCCGTGGCGCTCCACCTTTTTTTTGCAATAGCAATGAGCTAAAACGCGAATTTTCACAGGTATTCATGCTGCGGTCTTCCAGCAGTTTCGCATCGACATTATATGCTTTTAACCAGCGCTGCATATACGGTGCTTCAACACCACTCAGCACAATCGGTAAACGGTACTGTTGTTCTATTTCTAAGGTTTTTTCCAGGCGCAGACGGGTATATTTGTTTACCACAATATCCTTGCTATTTTTATCTAGCGTCAGCCCACCTCCCAAGACCACAATCGCATAAGGTTTAGAACTTTGAGGCTGTGCTTGTTCATTTTGCTCATGAATCAGGGCAATATCCTGATAAATGCTTTCGTCTACCGGTTCTTCAGCGACCTTTTCCGGTTCTATTTCATGCGTGCGCAGAAAATCCAGATATTTTTCCATTAAGGCTTTATTTTCAGTACTGTTCAAATCCAGCAAGTCTTTAACGGTTTGAGTTGGATCTTCTGCTTCAGAGGCAGCTTCGACCGGATTTGCCAGCAGCGGAATTTGCGGTTTGTCCTGTTGTTCTTTTTCCTGGAGTTGTGCATCTTCAATCGTTTGTTGCAAGGCTTTATAACGCGCTTGAATCAATACCAGATCCTGTGAATTATGGCTTTGTATCGCCTCTTCCATCAATTTCAGATAGGCTTGACGGGCAATCCAGACTTTAGAACCAGGTTCCAGATCTTCATGTTCACTTAAAGCTGCCATTTGCTGGCTTTTTGCCGCGACCTGATTCACTTCTACAGGCACAAAACTGTTTAATGCACTCACCACCCAACCAGAATAAAAGGGTGAATAAAGCAAAACCATGAAACAGCCGAACAGTACAAATAGCACTGAAGCAATTTGTACCAGTCGAACCATCCAATGCGATTTCGCCATCTTTCTCTTATTCCATATGTGAACGAATTAAACCGGTTTCATCAAACAATACCGGCTCCGGTTCTAACAAAATATCAAATTTTTGCTGCACATCGTGTTGTACAGCATGGTACGTGGTCTGAACATCCGCCAGATTGGCCTGATCATAATTGACCAGTACCAAAGCCTGCTTATGGAACATACCCACAACACCCAGTTTCTTACCCTTCCAACCCGATTGATCAATCAACCAACCCGCTGCAATCTTAACGCCACCTTTTGCTTGAGGATAATGGGGCAAATTCGGAAATGTCAGTACTAAATGGTCAAAAAGCTGTTCTGAAATAATCGGATTTTTAAAGAAACTTCCCACATTCGGGTATTCTTTTGGATCTGGCAATTTGCTTTGACGTATTTGAATCACTTGTTTTTGCAGGTTTTCAGCGGTTTGTTCTTCGCCTACTGCCTGCTTGAGATCGCCATAATTCAACATTAAGTGGGCTTGCTTAAGCAACTTAAAAGTCACATGAGTAATCACAAAACGGTTCGGGTCGTCTTTAAAAATACTGTGCCGATAGGAAAAATCACAGTCTGCAGCCAGAATGGTGCTGAATTGTTCCAGCTGACGGTCATAGACCTGAACCGACTCGATGAACTCGCCCGCTTCCACCCCGTAAGCACCAATATTCTGTACTGGAGATGCACCGACCAAACCTGGAATAAGTGCCAGATTCTGCAGGCCATATAAATGATTTTCGGTAGTCCAGAGTACGAAATCATGCCAGACCTGACCAGCACCCACACAAATGGTTTTGCTGTAATCATCTTCAGCCACATATTCAATGCCCCGAATATCCATATGAATCACCAGCGCATGGATTTTTTCCGGCAAGAGCATGTTGCTGCCACCGGACAGAATCAAAACATTTAACTGCTGTTGCTTGGCATAATGTAAGGCATCCACCAATTCAGCTGTGGACTGAACTTTGCAGTAATGCGATGCGGTTGCATCAAGACTTAAGGTATTAAAAGGCTTAAGTTGAATTTGAGTTTGAATATTCATGTGCTTAAACCTTTATTTCACATCGATCTGTTGTTTGAACTGCTGTTTAAAAATGCTGACCCAAGCCAAGCTGCTCGATTCACACTGATCGAGTACACGCTCAAACCCCTTTGCTCCGCCATAATAAGGATCTGGCAAGGCCTGTTTGGGATAAGTTTGATCGTATTCACTCATCAATGCAATTTTTGCCCGAATCTGGTGGGCCGCATATGCGGTTTGAGCCTGTTTTAAAAGCATTTGAATATTGAATAAATTTTCATGATCCATCGCCAGAATAAGATCAAATTCAAGAAAATCTTGCGCTTTTAACTGGCGCGCCCGTAACGATGATAAATCATAGCCCCGTTTTAAGGCATGTTTCTGGCTACGCTCATCTGGTGCTTTTCCGGGATGGTAATTACTGGTTCCTGCAGAGTCGATCATAATATTCAGTTGCTGTTTATCACAAAAATGTCTAAGAACAACGTCTGCCGTAGGAGAGCGACAAATATTTCCTAAACATACACATAACACCTTATAGGGCGTTTTGGATGACATAACAACCTCAATTACTGCTTTATTTTCAGGTGTCTTATGTTAAGTTATTTACAGGATGAATCCTATAGAACACTAAAACAATAATCTTGAATTTGATATCAAAAAGGAAGCAATAGATGAGCCATTTTCAATTTCAAACCGTCTCGAATATTATTTCTGGACTGGGCTCGATCTATGAGTTAAAACCATTATTACAACAACAGACGTATAAAAAACTGCTGCTGGTCACCGATTCAGGCATCATTCAGCAGCAATTGCATATGCCGATTATTGAAATTTTAGATACGATTCGACTGCCCTATGCAATTTATTCAAACGTTCAGGCTGATCCTCCTGAACATATTGTATTGGATGCCGTAAACTTCGCCAAAAATGAAAAAGCAGACATCATCTTGGGTTTTGGTGGTGGCAGTTCACTGGATGTTGCCAAAGTGATCGCGGTTCTGGCTCATCCGCAGCAACAACAAAATTTGCAGGATTTATATGGCATCAATAATGCTAAACCACCGCGATTGCCGCTGTTTTTAGTTCCTACAACGGCCGGTACAGGTTCCGAAGTCACTCCCATCTCGATTGTCACTACAGGTGAAACTACCAAAACCGGCATCGTTGCTCCAGTTTTATTTGCCGATGTCGCCATTTTAGATGCGACTTTTACCCAAAACTTACCTGCACATATTACCGCAGCAACCGGTATTGATGCGATGGTGCATGCGATTGAAGCCTATACCTCAAAAATCAAAAAGAATCCCTATGCAGATATGCTCGCCAAACAGGCTTTAAGATTACTCAATAAAAATCTAAGTTTAGTCTTAGCAGATGGGCAGAATTTAGAAGCACGTCAAAATATGCTAGTTGGATCAATGCTCGCCGGACAGGCCTTTGCCAATGCTCCTGTGGCAGCAATCCATGCACTGGCTTATCCCTTAGGCGGACATTTTCATATTTCACATGGCCATAGTAATGCTCTGGTTTTGACCGAAGTATTAAAATTCAATGCACCAAATGCCAAACAGTACTATGCCGAGCTGATGTGCTGGTTGGACCCGAAAAGTACTGGCAGTACAGATGGTTTATGTGATTTATTTATTGATCATATGCAAAATCACTTAGACCAAAGTGGCCTGATTTTAAAGCTGAAAGATTTAAATGTTCCTAAAAATATGCTGGATCAATTGGCAAGTGATGCGATGCTGCAAACCCGGCTGTTGCAAAATAACCCGCGTGACCTGATTCAACAGGATGCACGGGAAATTTACCAAGCTATTTATGCATAAATTTCTATTTATATTTGTGATAAAAACAGATTTAAGTGATATCAAAATAACCAAATAATGATTTATTACAGGTCATCCCATTTTATTGAGATGATCTATTTTTTCACTTGTATTTTTATGGACTTCACAGTAAAACAAATGAAATCATCAAAACAACTATGCCAATGAAACAAATACCCAAACATCGTGCCGATTTTTCATACTTTTTACCTATTCAAACCCGCTGGTCGGATAACGATATTTATGGACACGTCAACAATGTGACTTATTACAGTTATTTTGATACAGCTGCCAATGCCTTACTGATTGAAAAGGCCGACTTTGATATTCGCTATTCGCCCGTGATTGGCTTGGTGGTCGATTCGGCATGTAGCTTTTTTCAGGAACTGTCTTATCCTGAAATCATTGAGGTCGGCGTAGCTATTTCGAAACTGGGAAATTCATCCGTACAGTATGATTTAGCGATTTTTAAACAGGGTCATGAGGTGGCTTCTGCGCAGGGTCATTTCATGCATGTATTTGTAGACCGCAAGACACGAAAAAGCACCCCGATTCCAATTAAAATACGGGATGCTTTATATCCATATAATGTGAATGAATAAGTTTATTTGAGCTGGATATTCTGTATTTCACCCTCAAAGTTTTGCAGAAGCTCTTTGACCGCTGGTTCTGCATGCAGTAGCTCTGCCGCACGTGCATAGGCTTTTTCTTTACGCTCACTTTGCATGCTATACGGCGTTGTGGTTTCTACATCTGCATAATGAACCTGAAAATGTGTACCCGACCATTCTGTTTTCAATGCCAGCTCCAAGGCATACTGTAACTGGGTCAACAGGGCTTCATATTGTTTTGGAATATGGAAGATTGAATCACCATTAATTTGCCCCATCATCACGCCATGTTGAGCCAATTCTTGGACTGCCGGTGAAAGATCACTGTTACGGAACCAATACTCCCACTTATCCACCGTCCACTCGCCTTCAAGAACTTGAGGCTTTAATTTTAGAATATCTTGTGGCATCAGTTTCGAAGAAGCATCAGTATAATTGCTTTGTACATCTTGGGGTGCTGGAACAGCCGGTTCAGCTGCCAAATCAAATAATGAATCTTGTGCTGTTTCTTCTACAGGTTGCTGAACTTGCACCTGAACTTCCGCAGAAGCTTCAACAGGAGTTGATTCATTGGCTGCTAAAGGTACTAAGGGTACTAGTTCATCAAACAGAAAATCATCGCTGCTGCTTTCATCAGCTGTAGTACTTATTGCTTCAGGCTCATCATCAAAGCCAAATAAAGCATCGTCACTCGATGGATCGAAGATAATTTTTTCCGACTGTGTTTGAGCCGGATTGATTTGTGTATTTGATGGTGTAAATAGCGCTTCAGCTTCTACTGTTTCTGGTTCCAGGAAATCATCCGAACTTGGTTCATCTACAGAAACAGATTGAGCTGTAACTTCATTAAATGGGTCATCATCATACTGAGCATCATCAAAATCATCATATACCGGTGCTGATTCAATAGATACGGTCGGCTCTACCGCTACTTGTTGTGATGCTTGCTGCTGGCTCTCGGGTTGAACCGTCTGTGGTACGAGGAGCTGAACATTTTGTGTAGCAACTTGTACTTGTGATACAGGAATTTCATTCGGCTGTAATGGACGGAACGCCAACAAACGTAGCACGCACATCTCAAAGCCCTGCTCTTGTGTCACGGCAAGTTGCAGGTCGGCCCGGCCTTTGCAGGCCACCTGATAATACAATTGTAAATCTTGTGCTGAAATGAGTTGAGACAACTGCATAATCTTTTGGTTGATTTCAGCACTATATTTCAAGCTCAGCTCAGGCAGATATTGCAACAAAGCCAGCTCATGCAAGGTCGAAATCAGCTGATCTAAAACCAGTGACACATCCAAAGCCTGTTGCCTAAATTGCATCAGCAATTCACTGACACGGGCTTTCTGGTTCTGATGAATGGCCAAGATCAAATCATAAATAATGGTGCGGTCAATCAGACCCAGCATGTCTTTGACATCTTGATGCTGGATTGCGCCCTGACCATAGGCAATGGCCTGATCGGTTAAAGATAAGGCATCACGTAATGAACCCTGGGCAGATTCAGCAATTTGCCAGATGGCATCCTGTTCGGCTTTTATTTCTTCTTTGTTTAAGATACTGGTGAGATGTTCGGTAATTTCATCGACTGCTAGTGGACGCAAAGTAAATTGCAAGCAACGGGAAATAACGGTAATCGGTAATTTTTGTGGATCAGTCGTGGCAAAAAGGAATTTTACATGTTCTGGCGGTTCTTCAAGTGTTTTGAGCAGCGCATTAAAGGAATGCGTTGAGAGCATATGCACTTCATCGATCAAGTAAACCTTAAAACGACCTTGCGTAGGCGCATAGGGAACGTTATCTAACAATTCACGTGTATCTTCAACTTTGGTACGTGATGCCGCATCAATTTCAATTAAATCGATAAAACGGCCTTCATTCACCGCTTTACAGGTTGCACACACTTCACAAGGCGTTGAGGTCACGCCAGTTTCGCAGTTCAGACATTTCGCCAAAATACGGGCAATGGTGGTTTTACCTACTCCGCGCGTCCCAGTAAACAAATATGCATGATGCAACCGACCACGTTCCAAGGCACTCGTCAGTGCGCGCGACACATGGTTTTGCCCCACCAATTCATTAAAATTACGTGGACGGTATTTTCGTGCAAGTACTTGATACATGTATGCTCCTTTTTACAGGTCTAAGCATACTGTTTTTTTATAAAATAGTGAAATAAATGGCGGAGGTATGAACAATAAAAATCTTGTATTCTGCCGAAACAAAGACGAAATTTTTATTTATACATTCAATAAAATTAGCTCAGTTTTCCCAAAAGAAAATCACTTTGCATCTGGTAGCTTTTACCGCTTTGATCTTCACGAATTTCAAGAACTTTTTCATCTAAATTCACATAGAGTAAATTACGCGTTGCCACATTGATCAGCTCAATTCTTTGCTTTGATTCATCTGTAAAACGCAGCTTACCTTTCAAGGTTTCGACTTCACTATGACCACTTAAACTTTCACGGGTTAAGGTATAGGTTTGATCTTCATACAATGCCAAAGTCACAGCCATACCTGGACAATCTTCGCAACGGGATAAACAGCTCATGCACGGTGTTGTACCCTCATATTCTCCTGCCCACGCTGCCAGTTGCTTTTGCGATTCTATAGATGCCTTACCTTGCGTATTCGATTGGTTAGCATCCTGACATCCCAATAATGCAGTACTTGCCAGCAAAGGAATTAACACGACATTTTTCATGAAATATCAACAGCAGCTAGAATCTCAGGCAAAGTAGCATATTTTCCCGTTATTTTCCTCAGCAACATGTTGCACATTAAAACCAACCCTTACGACCTGCTAAGATACGATCCGCGCAGCGTAGTGTTTCCTGGGTCAAGCCCCACAGCCGGTAATCGCCTGTGATGGAAGCCGTGGAAAAATTATGGGTATAGGCAAAACTTAAACCACGCTCCGGGTCACACCATGCACCAGAGCCATTAAAGCCCATATGCCCAAACCCTGATGATGATTTGCCTAAAGTTAAAATCCGGTGATAACCCAACCGCCAATGCATAGGTAACGGCATAATCCGGTCACGTCGGGTGTACTGAATTTGGCTTAACTGCTTAAAGATTTCAGTGCCTATCAACTGCTGCCCTTGCCACTCCCCGCCATTGGCAAGCATGGCATAAATTCGAGCTAGGCTATTGGCACTAAACACACCTGTTGCCGCAGGAATTATAGCTTGTAAACCTTGATCACTAAAAAAGCTGAAATTTTTCATTCCTTTTGGAATCATCGCATCCTGAAAGTCTTGCGGTTTTTGGCCGGATAACTCCAATAATTTATCGAATGGAGATGCTTTGCGTGCCTGTGCAGGTTTTACTTTAGGTTTGGGATTTTGAAGCTTATCTTTTAAAACTTTTTGTTGAGGAATAATCCGGGCAACTTCAGCCAGTTTTTCCTTAGGTACACCAAAATAGGCAGCATCTAATTGCAATGGTTCAACCAGATATTGTTGCATCAGTTCTGCCAGTGTTTTACCTGTGGCTTTTTCCAATAACCCACCGACTTGCCAGCCAAAGGTTAAGGGCTGATATGCTGCATCTGTCGCCACTGCAAAACGTGGTTTGGCCTGTGCCATAACAGCAAGCATATGCTGCCAATCCGCCATTTCCGAGGCATCAGCAACAAGATTGCGAATATCATATAAACCACTTTGATGACTCAGCATATGCCTTAAGGTGATTTTATCTTTACCATTTTGCCCAAATTCAGGCCAATACTCGGCAACGGGTATGTCGTAATCTAGCAAGCCCTCACTGACCAAAATATGCGCCAAGGTTGATAAAACGCCTTTACCGGTAGAGTAACAGACCGACAAAGTGTCTGCTTGCCAGTTTTCAGTTTCCGACTTTTTCCCGGTCCAGATATCAACAACTTTCAGCCCCTGGAAATATACCACCAAAGCAGCGCCACCTAAATTTGTCCGCGTATCCTGCATCCGGCTGAATTGTGTGGCAAGGTCTATAAATCGCTCATCTACATGACCTTGATAATTTGCTGTATTGGCTAAGATGTATTCTTTGATTCTTTTCATTCAACTGTGCTTTCCGTAGACCAGTGATATTCTTATTGAGCTTAAAACAAAAAAGCCTAAATCTACAGTGACTTAGGCTTTAGTCTTAAAGTTCTTTCACAGTTCCCGTGACATGCGGTTTTTTGTTTTTACTGTTTCGAATGACGAATTCAGTATCTTTGCCTTCCTGAGCGGTTAAGAACTCGACTTTTGAAGGGAGATACAGTGGCAGTTTAAACAAGACATCAGCTTCATAAGCATCCGGCAAACTTAAGCTGGCAAGTGCTTTCGCTTTACTCCACATCCCATGCGCGATCGCCTTTTTAAAGCCGAATGCTTTTGCTGTAACCGCATGAATATGGATCAGGTTAAAGTCACCTGAAGTTAAAGCATAACGGCGCCCAGTATTCTCAGATACATTCCATTCTGCATTCAATTCATAAGCCGGTATTTTATTGTCCACCAGTTTAGGCGCCGCTTTAACATCGGTTTTTTGACGGGCCAAATAGGTAGTTACCCCTTCCATCACCACGTCATTGCCGACTTTCGCCGTGGTCATAAAGTCAAACTGCACGCCCTTATCATGCGGTTGCACATCACCAAACTTGCAGGACAATGTTAATGCTTCATTGGTGCCCACTTTGCGGTTTTGTTTAATCTGGTTGCGAATATGTACCAGACCTAAAATTGCAAATGGGAAAGTCTCAGTCGTCATCATATGCATTTGCAGGCTTTGCGATAGCACCGCTAAATAAATTGCAGGAATATAACCATTATTTTTGAAGCCGCACACTTCATTATAGGCTTTAAGATGCTTTTGATCGACCTTGAATGAATCCACCACATATTCAACTTGCGGCAGCACTTGTTCACCTTTAGGCTTTTTAAAAATCAAGCCTTGAATCACTTTCGGATAGGCTAAATAAGGTTTTGGAAGTTGACTAAAATGGCGAGTATTCATACTGAACCTTTGAGAAGTTTTTCTAATTTATTTAATGGAGTTCTCTCTCCCTCTGGGAGAGAGCTAGAGAGAGGGTTAATAATATATCCCCTTATCTCCCTCTCCTAAATCCTCTCCCCAAGGGAGAGGACTTTAATGTGTTAAGCCCCTAACAAGCTTTGACCACACACACGAACCACGTTACCATTTAAACCTGTAGACGCTGAAGATGCAAATAATGCAATCGTTTCAGCAACATCCACAGGTAAACCACCTTGACTCATTGAGTTCATACGGCGACCTGCTTCACGAATCGCAAATGGAATTGCCGCTGTCATTTGCGTTTCAATGAAGCCCGGTGCCACGGCATTAATGGTTACGCCATTTTTCAAAATAGGTGCCGTGAATTTCACCACACCAATCACGCCCGCTTTAGAAGCAGCATAGTTGGTTTGCCCTAAATTACCCGCAATACCTGAAATTGACGATACGCAAACAATACGACCGTTGCTGTTCAAACCTGCATTTTCAATAAGGTAATCATTGACACGCTCAATTGCAGACAAGTTAATGTTGATCACCAAATCCCAAAGCTCTGGTTTCATATTGGCCAAAGTTTTGTCACGGGTAATTCCGGCGTTGTGCACGATAATATCCAGACCGCCCTTCGCCGCTGCTGCAGCCTTAATTTTTTCACCGGCATCCGCAGCCGTGATGTCAATTGCTAAAGTTGAACCGCCAATGGCACCCGCAACACGATCCAGATCAACTTGTTGTTGAGGGACATCCAGGCAAATGACATGTGCACCATCACGTGAAAGTACATGGGCAATCGCCTCACCAATCCCACGGCTTGCACCTGTGACTACAGCAGTTTTTCCAGCAAGAGGTTTGGCCCAGTCTACATCGACAACTTCAGCTTTAGAAACCCGAATAACTTGACCAGACACATAAGCAGAACGCGGAGATAATGCAAAACGCACTGTAGATTCAAGGTTTGCTTCAGCACCTTCATCAACATAAATCAGATTTGCCGCTATACCTTTCTTAAACTCTTTACCGACTGATTTTACAAAACCTTCAAGTGCACGTTGGGCAATGGCCTGTTTTACCGTTTTTGCAGTCTCAGGGCTAATCCCTACAACGATGACACGGCCTGAAGCCTGGATTTGACGCGCAATTGGGTTAAAGAAGTTATAAAGTTCTTTCAGTTGTTCAGAGTTTTGGATACCAGACGCATCAAAAATGACTGCTTTAAATTTAGACTCTTTATCGCCCGGGTGAAAAGCGCCCAGATTTAAACCTGTTTTTGCAGCTGCTTGCTGTAATTCGGAGTTGTTACCTGCGTAGCTATTGGCATGAATATTGGCCAACACTTGTGCGATTGCACCAGATAATGTACTTGATGATGCAGCACCAAATAACACCGCCCCTTTCACTACAGGTGTCGCAGACTCAAAACGCTCTAAAAAAGTTGGCGATGGCAAGCCTAAATTTTTGATGACAAATTTACCAATAGGAGATTTTGCAAAGGTTTGGTATTGATCAGTCATGTTTATTATCTCTCATACAAATTAATTTTTGATGGTTTTGAAAATATCTTTTTAACTTCAATATGATGTCAGGCACTTATATTTCAATACATCCATCAGTTTCCATAGAATCATACTTGAGTTAAATTATAGATGTCTTGACCTGAATGCTTTGCCTAATGTCATTTTAGTCAATTCAGCTGTTTTTAGATTATGTTAATGTACACGCCAAGAATACTGTAAAATGCTTGGAAAAGCCTGATGAGCAAAACAACTCAAGAAAATCCGGCAGTCGATAATTCTGCTACGGAAACTGTGTCAAAACCATCAAAAAATACTGCGCGCACAACTAAAACTTCTGGCACGGCGGCCACATCAGGAGATACTGCGCCTAAAACGACCCGCACTCGTTCTACGTCACCACGTAGTAAAATGACTACTTCAACAACTCCAAAAACTCAACCTACAACACCAACGTCTGTTCAACAGGATAACACCATGAGCCAAAACATAGTTCGCCGCGTTGCAATTATCGGTGGTAACCGTATTCCTTTCGCCCGTTCAAACGGTGCTTACTTTACTGCTTCTAACAGCGACATGTTTACTGCAGCATTAAATGGTCTGATTGAGCGTTTTAATTTACAAGGTCAACGTTTAGGCGAAGTCGTTGCCGGCGCGGTTTTAAAACACAGCCGTGACTTTAACATGACCCGTGAGTGCGTGTTAAATACTGAACTTGCTCCAGAAACACCTGCTTATGATATTCAGCAAGCCTGTGGTACAGGCTTGCAAGCAGCATTCCAGATTGCCAACAAAATTGCACTGGGTCAAATTGAAGTGGGTATTGCGGGTGGTGTAGATACGACTTCTGATGCGCCAATCTCTTTCGGTGATGGATTACGTAAAGCATTGCTTGAACTGAACATTGCGAAAACTGCGAAAGACCGTTTAAAAGCATTAACCAAAATTAATATTAAAGACTTGATGGATGCTCCTAAAAATGGTGAGCCACGTACCGGTCTTTCTATGGGTGACCATCAGGCGATTACCGCACTTGAATGGGGTATTTCTCGTGAAGCACAGGACGAACTTGCAGCGTCATCTCACCAAAAAATGGCGGCTGCATACGAAGAAGGCTTCTTTGATGACTTGATCACGCCCTTCCTGGGCTTGGAACGTGACAACAACTTACGTGCTGACTCATCTGTAGAAAAACTTGCAAAACTTAAACCAGCCTTTGGTAAAGGCGATGCACGTACCATGACTGCGGGCAACTCAACTCCACTCACTGATGGTGCATCTTGTGTATTGTTAGCTTCTGAGGAATGGGCTAAAGCCAATGGTCACGAAATTTTAGCTTACTTAACATTCCAGGAAACTGCAGCAGTTGACTTTGTTGAGAAAAAAGAAGGCTTGTTGATGGCACCTGCTTATGCCATTCCACGTATGCTCGAACGTGCTGGTCTTACCCTGCAAGATTTCGACTACTATGAAATCCATGAAGCATTTGCATCACAGGTTCTTTCTACCCTTAAAGCATGGGAAGATCCCAAATTCTGTAAAGAACGTTTAGGCCTGGATGCTCCACTGGGTTCTATTGACCGTAGCAAATTGAATGTGAAAGGTTCATCTCTTGCAGCGGGTCACCCATTTGCAGCAACTGGCGGCCGTCTTATTGCAACTGCAGCAAAACTGATTCACCAGAAAGGTTCTGGTCGTGTTTTAGTTTCAATCTGTGCTGCTGGTGGTCAAGGTGTAACAGCGATTATTGAAAAATAATCTGAATCTTTGATTCAGGAAAGCTCCTCGAATGAGGGGCTTTTTTATTATCATCTTATTATTTGGCTATTTATATGCTCACTAATATCTTGAATACGCGAAAATACAAATAAGATGAGTATCTATCAAAAACCATGCATCAACCATGTTTTTTAGATCACAGATTTAAATCAGGCTGTAGATTTCACATGATGACTAATGTTCAATTTAGCTTCAATATAGTCATAACACCACTGGAAAATAAAAGTATAGACCAGAATACACAAAGTCATACTGAGGTCAGTCAAAATTGCCTGCCAAATTGACATCTCCAAAGCATAAGCCACCATTGGAATGGTCGCCAGCATCAAACCACCTTCAAAACCAATAGCATGTAAAATACGTACACCGACTGTTCTTTTCAGTTGACGTTTGGCTTCAAAGTTTTCAAAAAAATGATTGAAAGTCATATTCCAAATCACGGAAGTCACGGCCATTGCAAAACCTAAGCTACCGGTCACCTCCATAGGCATTTCAAAAATAAAGCTTAACGCAATTGCAATGATCAGCAGCAGGATCGTTTCATAGCTTAGCGCATGGATTATCCTTCTTTTGGACATCAACATTTTAAAACTCTTTCATTTGAATGCAGACATTTTATTTTGATAATATTGATTAATCGAATTAGATTCTTTCAGAAGTTTTGATAGATGAATATTAATCAAGAACAACTGATCATTTTTAAAACCGTGATTGAAAGCGGTTCATTTTCTGCGGCTGCCAGACAGCTCGGCAAAGTGCCTTCGGCAGTTAGTATGTCGATTGCCAACCTAGAAGTTGATCTCAATTTAACCCTCTTCACCCGTGCTGGCCGTGAGCCTGTACCGACCCCACAAGCGCTGACCTTGTATGAAAAAACCGAACAGCTCTTAATTGAAATAAATCAATGGAAACAGCAGGCTTTTGCCCTAAGTCAAGGTCTGGAATCTGCTTTAAATATTGTGGTGGTATCTGAACTGCTGCACACGAAGTGGATTGACTATATTTCATTGCTGGAAAAACAGTTTCCTGAGCTGCAAATCAACATTTTTTCAGCGCCACAGGAAGATGCGTTGAAAATGCTGCTCAACCAGACTGCGCAGTTAGCACTCATGTTTGAACGCGAACAGTTAGAAACGCGCGAACAGTTTGTTGAACTTAAACGTGAGGCTCTGGTGCCGGTTACGGCTATTGATTCTCCATTAGCCAGATTTGAACAGGTGAGCTATGAGCAAATTTTGCAAAGCCGGCAAATTGTAGTGGCAAGTCGCGATCGCAGCATCAAGCCGGAATTGTTATTTTCAAAAAAATACTGGCGCACAGATAACCATTTATCTGCCTGTGCCATGATCCAGCAAGGGCTAGGATGGGGAGTCTTACCTTTAGAAATGCTAAACCAGAATCCGCATATTCAACAGCAACTTAAGATTCTTAACTTTCTGGATTTCACTCCAAAATTTGAATATTTTGTTGATCTGGTCTGGAGTCGTGAAAGCCAGCTGGGTGCAGCTGCTCATTTTTTGATTAATCACATCCGAAATTCAAGAAAAAACATAAAATAGACAGGCCTTATACGCGCTTTTTACTTTGGATAACAGGAGATTGTGATATAACAAATAAACGGGAAATAACTTTAAGAACCAGACGACAATGACTCAATCAGCCTTAAATCAATTAAAAAACCTTACTACAATTGTTGCCGACAGTAGCGATTTTTCCGCAATCGAAAAATTTCGCCCTCTTGATGCAACAACAAATCCTTCACTGATTACAGCTGCAGCGAATCAGCCTGAAAATAAGGAACTGATTGAAGCTGCCTTTGAACAGGCGAAATCTGAAGGGTATAGTGGTGATCTTCTGGTTGAACGTACCATCGATATCCTGACAGTCAAGTTTGGTGTAGAAATTCTAAAACTGATTCAAGGACGTGTTTCTACCGAAGTCGATGCAGCACTTTCTTACGATACTGAAGGCACCATTGCCAAAGCCAAAGAACTTCTGGAATTATATAAAACCTATGGTATCGATCAGAACCGTATCCTGATTAAAATCGCTTCCACCTGGGAAGGCATTCAGGCAGCCAAAGCATTAGAAGCTGAAGGCATTCATTGTAACTTGACCCTGTTATTCGGCTTGCATCAGGCTCAAGCCTGTGCGGACGCCAATGTCACCCTGATTTCACCTTTTGTCGGCCGTATTCTGGACTGGTATAAAAAAGCGGAAAATGTCGATCATTATCCAATTGATAAAGACCCGGGTGTACTTTCAGTCAAACAGATTTATCATTTCTACAAGCAGCATTGCATCAAAACAGAAGTAATGGGCGCAAGTTTCCGAAGTATTGATCAGGTACTTGGATTGGCTGGCTGTGATCTGCTTACCGTTTCTCCTAACCTTCTGGCAGAACTGGAACAGGACCAGCGTGAAGTGGTGGCCCAGCTTAGCAACGATCATACCCAAGCCCATTGCCAGCATCAGGTTGAGCCTTTAACCCAAGAAAGCTTTAAAGCTCAGATTGAAAAAGATTTAATGTCTTCTCAGTTGTTACAAAGCGGCATTGACGGATTTATTAAAGCGCGTGAACAGTTAAATACCTTACTGCGCCAATCTTTCGGCCTGGATGCTGAAATTAAAGCTTAATTTATTCCTATCTTTCCCTAAAAAAAGCCGATTTTGTTATAGTGAACAGGTCGGCTTTTTTGATGATTTGAGAGTATATTTTGTTCGGCATAACCGATCTTAGCACCTATATTATTGGCACTACCCTAATCGTATTACTACCCGGTCCAAATTCACTGTATGTGATGTCCATCGCTTCACGTTTCGGTATCAAAGCCGGCTATAAAAGTGCTTTTGGTGTCTATACCGGCGACCTGATTTTAATTCTACTGACAGCATTGGGTGCAGCCTCATTACTGCATGCTTTCCCTTGGGTATTTACCTTACTGAAGATTATTGGTGCGATTTACTTAAGTTATTTGGGCATAAAATTACTGATTGCTGCCTATCACACCTGGAATGTCCTGCACTCCACAACGCAAATAGCAACAGTAGAAAAAAATATTGAACAGCTGCAACCCTTTAAAACAGCATTAACCATCAGTATTTTAAACCCCAAAGCCATTTTATTTTATTTGTCCTTTTTTGTGCAGTTTGTCGATCCGGACTATCCTTATCCGGCAATTACCTTTACTGCACTTGCAGTCATCTTGCAGATCATTAGCATGAGTTATTTAACCGTCCTGATTTTTTCCGGTGCAAAACTGGCATCTTATTTTACTTCGCGTTATAAAGTAACGGCCTCATGTGTAGCAGCTGTGGGACTGTTATTTTGTGGTTTCGGAATTAAACTCGCAACCTCAACCCTGTAGTTCTACGGTCTAAAGAAGCAAATTAAACCTGCAAAAAGCCTATAAATTGAGGCAATAATTTCTTTCCGCTTATCAACCACAGGCGTATGATTATTACACTTTTCAAATTTTAACAAATCCAGCACGCAAAGGATGTATGCACAAATTTCTCCAAGACTTTTCCGTTCCTGCGGTATTTGCAGGTTTCATTACCTTTCTGATTGGTATCAGTGTCTCGGCAGTTTTGGTCATTCAAGCTGCACAAATATTAGGGGCTACGCCAGAGCAAATTAGCTCCTGGTTTTGGGCATTAGGTTTAGGGATTGGACTGTCTGGTTTAATTTTGTCCTGGAAATTTAAATATCCAGTTGCCACGTCATGGTCAACTGCTGGACTAGCCCTGATTTTAGCCACTGGCAATGGTTATAGCTTGCACGAAGCCATCGGTGCATTTCTGGTCTGTGGTTTACTCAGTGCCATTTTAGGTTTTTCGGGTATTTTTCAGAAAATTTTATCTTATATTCCACAAAGCTTAACCAGTGCCATGTTGGCAGGCGTGTTACTCAAATTCGGCATTGCCCTGTTTGCCAGCATGCAAAATGACTGGGGCTTTATCATTTCATTGTTAGCAGCGTATGTTCTGTCTAAACGTCTGTCTCCACGTTACAGCATCGTCATTACCGTGATTGCCGGACTTATGCTCTGTCCAATGTTTATGCAGTTTCATCATCCAGTTTTACAATGGAGTTTGGCGCAACCGGTATGGATTAGTCCTGAATTTAGCTGGTCCGCCCTTTTGGGTTTGGCACTGCCATTATTCGTCATTAACATGGCATCACAATATTTACCCGGTATTGCCATGATCAAAAGCTATGGCTATCAGCCCCATGTCAATCAGCTGATTGGCTGGACCGGAGTTACCCAGACCCTGCTGGCTCCATTTGGCTGTTACACGGTCAATATTGCAGCCATTAGTGCAGCCGTCAGTCTGGATGATCAGGTTCATCCTGACCCAGAGAAACGCTATATTGCCGGCATAAGCTGTGGATTTTTCTATATCTTGATGGGGGTTTTCGCAGCAACACTGACCAGTTTACTGATGTCTTTCCCAGCCATTTTTATTGTCGCGCTGGCAGGTATTGCCTTACTGGGCACCATTAGCCACAACATAGCTATCGCCTTTCAGGATGTCCGCGAACGAGAAGCCGCATTATTGACCTTTTTATTCAGCGCTTCCGGCATTCAGTTTTTTGGAATTGGTTCAGCCTTCTGGGGTTTAATTTTTGGTATTATCGTATCTATCATATTAAAGTTTAAGGTAGCACAATCCTGCAAATAACTTTTGTGGTTTATCGATCTGGTTATGGATATTCCGGCACAGGGTAAGCCAAGATCACGTTTATAGCTATGTGCTTTACATGCAGGATGATAATTCTTAATCTTCCTGCTTGAACCCTGCTCGATGAATTTAGAAAACACAACTACCAGCAAACTCGGTCCCTGTTTGCCAGAATTTTCCGTTGTGAGCAAAAAGTGAGTTCTGTTACTTCTAAAATAATAGCTAAACCCAGTAAGGGATAAACTAACAAAACAAAATTCGGATCATCTTTTCCTCAATTCACCTTAAAGTGCTATTTTGAATAATTTAAGGGCTGTCCCATTTTTAGATATGAGCTGTCTAAAACGAAGCTACAAAGCTAAATCACTATATTTTTGAATAAACTGGATGGTTTGCTTAAATGTCTGCTGACTGGCCTTTTTACTCATCATAAACTGATATTCATGGACTAAAAACTCTTTAGATTCAGGATAAAAAACTTCGGTTACCGGTATCTTCTGATTAAGCAAAGCACTTACAAAAGGGACTGACTGGGTCCTGGTCAAAAAGTCTTTATTGCCACCACTAATGAAAACAGGCGGATAATTCGCAGTTAAATATTGAATGGGAGAAATGCTTTTTAAGAAATCTGCATCATCTTTTTTATTGCCAGTATAAGCCTGAACCAGATTAAAAACTCCCCATTCGATCAGTTTTAATTCATCTCGAGCCGTTTTGATAAAGGCATTCATATCATAAATACCGCAATGCAGGATCAACCCTTTAATTTGCTCACGCTGGATTAACGGTGAAATCGCAGACTTTCGGGCAAAATCAGGATTACTGAGTAAAGCTGCATAATGACTGACTAAATTTGCACCTGCCGAGTCACCCGCCAGATACAGGTGCTGGGCATTAATATGATAAGCCTGAGCATGCTCACTAATGAATTTTAGGGCCTGATTAATTTGCAGCAGCTGCTCAGGATAAATCGTTTGCGGAGCAAATTGGTATTCGACTGAAACCACGTTATAGCCTTGATCCGCCAGACGTTTAAAATAGCCTCGAGCATGTTGTTTAGAACCGGAAATCCAGCCACCGCCATGAATCCAGACCACCGTAGGCCGGTTTCCCAACTCTGCAATATCACGGGGTTGGTAAAGATCCAGATGCAGCGCCGGATTTTGCAGATATGCAATATCGGTTTGAGCTAAAACTTCAGGAGCATGCCGATCAATAAACTTTTTTTGAACATTGGTCGAGGCATTAAATACACTGGCAATGACCTTGCTATTGCTTTGTATATTCTGGCAAGCACTACTGGATAGTGCAGCAATGAGGCATACACTTAGACTAAAAGATTTCGAATACACAATTTGCCCTATCAACTTTTCCACAAAATTGAGAAAAATCATCATATTTTGCAGCATTTTAATGACTGTTTAAACATTTAGAAATACAGGCCCAAATGTTGAGTCTTAAACTCGGTTTTTGAATGTCACAGTGAATACCGTTATATTTATGATTTGTATATAATTTAATGAATTTTAAAACATTTTTTACAGAGTAAATTGATCAATTCAATACAATGTGCTATGTATAAACAATAGCTACATAATAAATGCTAAGGAATCATGCTTATGTCTTATCAAAATATTTTAGTCCCAGTTGATGGCTCAGAAATTTCTTTCTCTGCAGTTAAAAATGCAGCTCAAATTGCTAAAGCATTTTCCAGTCAGTTAACATTGATCAGCCTGGTCACTGAAGACCCATTTTCTCAAGCAGATTTTTATTATCCATCTCCAATCATGAAAGAATATTTTGTGCAGGCTTATGCCAATGCCGAAAAAGCCTTAGAAAAAGCCAAAGCAATTGCCGCTGAAAATGGTGTCATTGCAATACCTCAAATCATTAAGGGCAATATTTCAGAAGAAGGTATTCTGGAAACTGCGGAAAAATTGAAAACTGACCTGATTGTGATGGGTTCTCACGGTCGTAAAGGTTTTCAAAAATTCCTTCTAGGCAGCTTTGCTCAGGATGTTCTAAAAACCACCAAGATTCCTGTTTTAGTGGTCAAAGAATAAGTTTTTTAATGAGCCTCTCCATAGATGAAAGGCTCATTTTATCAATTTCGGCAATTGGTAAAATGATCATCATAACTGATTATAAATCTCCATCACACTTATCCATTCAGCAATATTCATAAGGTAATTTCATGACTTATAAACATATTTTGGTTCCAGTAGATGAATCTCCTGTTTCTTATGCAGCTGTTGAACAGGCTCTGGCTTTGGCCAAGCCTTTAAATTGCCAGGTCACCATTACCAGTGTGATTGCGGTTGATCCTTTTGTTGGAGTTGATTTTTATAAAGTCGCACCGGCAATTACCGATTACTTTATCGAAGCTGAAAAAAATGCACAGTTGAACCTAGCAGAAATCAAGCAATCTTTCATTCGTGATGGCATTGCGGTCGATACCAAAATCGTTCGGGGTGTATCACCTGCTGAAGGTATTATGCAGGTTGCCGATGAAGTGGGTGCCGATCTGATTATTATGGGCTCACATGGTCGTACCGGATTTAAAAAATTAGTGTTGGGAAGTGTGGCCCAAGAAGTCTTGACTCAGTCTCCTATTCCAGTACTGATTATGAAAGTCTAAGCAATAAAAAAGTCCCTGTAGCACAGGGACTTTTTTTTACATAAGTATGTCTATCATTTGCTTCTGCCGCCAGCCATGCACTTGATCTCAAGCTGATGAACTGAATGGGGCATATTTGCCAAAGAAACTGTTTTTAATCAGCATTGAAGTAACCTCAACACCGTTTATGTTTTGGAAATATGCTGATGTAAATTTTGCAGGTAAATTTCTGCTTCAAGTTTGCTGGCAAAGTTTTTTTGATAGCTTCCCGTCGCCTGAATATTATTCGGTGTATATTCAATCAGCACAGCAAAATTGCCGTCAGTCGCATTTTTTGAAACCCGAATTGCAATAATATGCTGAGAATTTAGGTAGAAACCATCTTCAATTTTAACTAACAAAACCAATCTCCAGTCTATTTAGTAAAATGACAGGCTAATGCAATCACAGTCTGTAAATGATAAAAGCTCACCTTAAGATGAGCTTTGACATGGCTATTTTAAGCCATAACAGTGATTTATTCGACGCTTTTAAAGTAATTATGCAATATGAATTATGTCTTACTATTCCAGTATTCAACTAAGTCAATCTAAACATAAGCAGCATTTTCAGCCCGTACAAGACTTGAAATATCAACAAAAAAACCTTTTCTCAGTTTGCACCAAGAAAAGGCTTTTCATGATTAATGGATGCTCAGTTAGATACTCAACATACTATTCAAAGTTTCCGATACGTTTTTAGATTTCACTTGTGGCTTTAAGGCTTCCAGTGCATTTTTCACTTCTGTACGTTGTGGCTCTGCCAAGGTGTACCAGCGAGAAAGCACTTGTAATAAGCGTGAACCGACAATCGGGTTTTTCTCATCCAGGTATTTAGCCAGATCAATAAAGTGTTGCACACCGAAACTCCAGGTATTGACTGGATTTGCATTTAAACCGCCACTTACCGAACGAATACGGTTGGGGTTCCCCAAATCATAGTCAGGATGTGAAGTTAAGTATTTGATGGTTTCTGCATTTGCTTTTGGATGCGCAGCCTGAACCATAAACCATTGATCTAACGACAAGGCTTCATCTTCAAAGCGGCTATAGAAGTCTGCTAAAGCTTCTTTGGCTTGTGGCGCATCATTCCAAACCAAGACTTTAAGTGCACCCAAACGTTCAGACATATTGCCTGTATGATACTGTTCATACGCTAAATCAAAGGCAGAGGCATCACCCTGACGTGCAATCATAGCAAGCATGATGTTTCTGAGGGCACGTACACCCATCGCCTGAGAGAATTCGCTCTGATTATCCGGATCTAAGTCCAGATAAGTCTGTTTACAGAATGCGCCCAATTCACGTGCTAACGTGTCCAGTAAAACATTACGCTGTTCCTGAATTTTAGCAGGTTGATAATCGGTATCAATACGGCTACCCAAATAGCCTTCGGTCGGTACATCAAACAGACGTGAAGCCAAGAGCGGATCTTTTTTAATGACTTCAGGCAAGGTATTTTTCATGGCTTGAATATAAATATCAGCATCATGCCCTTCCAGCAAAATACGTTCCAGCAGGGTTTGAGTGGCCTGCCACTGGTTAAAACCGTTGGTTTCATATTGCATCAAGAAGGCCAGTTCTTCATCTGAATAGTTGAATTCAAGATTGACTGGTGCAGAGAAATTACGCAGCAATGACACCACAGGTTTTGCCATTACGCCGCTAAATTCAATGCTTGCCTCATTTTGATCAAATAAATACACGCTATCTTTTACGCCATTTTCAAACAGTGCTTCAGATTGCAAGGTATATTGCTCACCTGTTTCGGCATTGAACAATGCCAAAGCCACAGGAATCGGAACCGCTTTGAGGTTAGGATATTTTGCATTCGTTTTTAAACTTTGTTTAAAGCTTAAGCGATAGGTTTGAGTTGCAGCATCATACTCGCCTGTGGCTTGCAATTTTGGCGTACCCGGCTGGTTATACCAGATCAGGAATGCCGATAAATCCACGCCTGAACCAGCAGTGAGCGCAGCCACCCAGTCCTCAACGGTTACCGCCTGACCGTCATGACGGCGGAAGTATTCGTCAGTCCCTTGGCGGAATTTTTCCTTGCCAAGTAAGGTCGACATCATACGGTTAATTTCCGCACCTTTTTCGTACACCGTTGCCGTATAGAAGTTGTTAATTTCGACAAAATGATCTGGACGTGGCGGATGCGATAATGGACCAGAATCTTCAGGGAACTGGTGGGCTTTAAGTACAGCTACATCATCAATACGTTGTACTGCTGCTGACTGTAAATCTTCCGAGAAAGACTGATCACGGAATACCGTCAAGCCTTCTTTCAGGCACAACTGGAACCAGTCACGGCAGGTAATCCGGTTCCCGGTCCAATTATGGAAGTATTCATGGGCAATGACCGACTGTACCCGCATGATGGCAGCATCGGTGGTATATTCTTCATCGGCAAGCACGCATGAAGTGTTGAAGATATTCAGGCCCTTATTTTCCATGGCACCCATATTAAATGCACTGGTTGCCACAATCATATAGTTGTCCAGGTCATAGGGACGACCATAATGCTCTTCATCCCATTGCATCGAATGTTTTAGGGCTTCCATGGCAATGTGGCATTTTGGAATGTCTTTTTCTTCGGCATAAATTTCCAGCGATACATTACGGCCTTCAGAGGTCACATAAGAATCTTTTAGTACCGCCAAATCACCAATCACGCAGGCAAACAGATAGCTTGGTTTTTTGGTCGGATCTTGCCAGATGGTATAGTGACGACCTTCACCAGCCTCACCAGCTTCCATCAGGTTACCATTGGCTAACAGTACCGGAAATTTTTTATCGGCTTCGACACGGGTAGTAAATACAGACAGTACATCCGGACGGTCTGGATAGAAGGTAATTTTACGGAAACCTTCAGGCTCGTTTTGCGTTACGAATAAATCACCACTGGCCTGATACAAACCTTCAAGCTGGGTATTGCTTTCCGGATGAATGATCACTTCTGTTTCCAGAATGACCTGATCTGGTGCATTGGCAATTACCAATTGTTCAGAATCGAGGGTGTAATCTGCAGCTGTCAGAAGTTTACCATTTAAGGTAATGGATTTTAATTCCAGATCACGGCCCAGCAGCACCAAATCCCCGGCAGTCTGACGCTTCATTACCAGGTTTGCATTGACCTGGGTATGATCTGTATAGACTCGAATATCTAAGTTGATTGAATCCACCAAAAAAGAAGGTTTTTGATAGTCTTTTAAATAAACTGTTTGGTCTGCTTCAACCACCGGGTTTGCCGCGATATTCATATAATGTCCTAATCCTGTCGTTCTTAAGCCAAGACTTTGTTGTTGTGAAACGCTTCGATCATACGACAACTTTCGCAATCTGTCTGTGCCATTGATTTAAGTCATATATGGGCATATTGCTGTCAGTTTTCAATTCAAGTTATGCACATTGGTACAATTAATGTCCCTATTGATGACTTAAGGTGCATAAAAGAAGCACATGCTACACATCATGCCGAGAATATGTCTTCACTTTCCACCCTATACTCCTGCGGCTCGGATAGCGCCTTTTTCATATATGTTTGTATAAATTTATTTTTTTCAGATTAAATAAAAAGACTTAACCCAAATTGACACTAATTTTCAAGATGACTACATTTTGAGCACGATTTTTGCTTGTATTCATCTGTGTAAAGCGCACTATAAAATTAAAACAAAACGAGAAGAGGTGTATTATGTATTTAAAAGACCATATTGTTCGCGTTGAAAATATCAAAACCATGCAAACACTTGATGCTGCCGGAATTGATCACAAAGTGATTGCCATGTTTTTGAGCTGTGAAGGTATTCCGATGCAATCGGCGGATATTTACGCAATTTTAAACAACTACGATGCTCTAGGAAGCAGAAAAGTTCCATCTAAAAAAGTTCAGGCCTTGATTAATGCAAAGCAGCTAGGCGAGGAGGATGAGTCTCTGCCTTGTCCTGCCTCTTATTAACCGAAAACTTACCTTCTGATTCAATCCCATCCTTCTGATGCCCTCTATCCTTTATTGTGGAGATGAAAGATCAGGTCTTCACCTCCACATATTTCAATGTATTGTAAAACTTAGGCTATTTTTTCAGTATCCTACTTTCTGGCCAGCTTGTGCTTAGCGAATTATTTTCCATTCAGTACTATTCCATCACGTCCTGGCAAAAGACAGGTGTATAATCTCTGCAATGATTAACCCGACTTGTGATCGACCCATTCCATGCTTCTTCAAATTCTGCAAAAACAGCTCGATGAAAGTACATCATGTCCTTTATGTCAGGCATCCATGTTCTGGATAGAGGCTGAACAGTACGATCAAGCAATGAATTTTCATGAATGCAGCCACTGTCATCATCGCCTGTTTCAAGATGGACGTGGCAACTGCCACTGTGAAACATGTCTGTCCAAGCGTAAAAAAATGCTGGCTGAAACACGGCTGCAAGAACAGCGTAAGCTGAAGTCCAAAGACAAAGATGCTGTTGAATACCGGCTGGATCAAATCAGTTTTTTAAATAAATTGTTTTTACTCAGTATTCTGGATAATCAGGTTCAGGAACATACTACGCATCATGAATATATAGACTGGGAAAACATTAAATATCATTCCCTTACACCAAATTATCTGTTCCAGAATTATTTGATCAAGCAACTGGTAAAAGAACAGATCCTGATTGCCAAGGATTTTGCATCCGAAGCCCATCATTATTACGTCAATGTCCGTTTGGACGGTTATTCGGAACCGAGTCTGTTCAGTATTACCCAGCAACTGAGAAACTGGTTCTATGAAAATTTAACCTTGGGTGTGCCTTTTAAAAATGCCGATGAAGTCAAAAATACGCTTTATCTGGTGCTGTATCAGGAAATTATTCAGTTCGCCCAGTTTTATTGTCGGACTTGGGGCATTCAAATTGCAGGGAACAACAGCTTTCAGACCTTCTGCTATCGCCTGATGGATTCTCTGGCAGTAGGTCAAATCTACTATTTAGTACAAACTGCTTTAGAATATTTGCATCAGCAAAAAGTACTACAAGCACGCAATGAAAACTTCATTAACACCAATTTGTTAAAGAAAACCTTACAACAATATCGTGAACGTTCCGTAACTGAAAAATGGGAAACCTCCACCCTGCCTCGTCCACACAACATTCCTTTTAGCAAGATGAGCGAAATCCTGTTGTTCCGCTTTCTGGGCTATGATGAAAGTATTTTTTTCCAGCCCATCTGGAAGTTATGGAAAAAAATTGAACCGCGATTAAGTTTTTATTCACAAAAACGCTGTATGTATTGTGGTTCTAATGAACTTACTGTCGATTATGATGCTGAAAATTATGTGACACTCTGCTGTCGAACCTGTAAGCATCAAGACCACTATTTTACCCAATAGAATTTCACCCACTAGATGGTGATTGATATGTCCAGTTTCTCCGACTCTACCCTGTACAATTCAAGGAATAATCCCATGAATCAAACGTCAACATTGGTCGAGCAGATTGTTGAAGCATGGACACAACTGCAAAGCCGGCAGCCTTTGGTGCAATGTATTACTAACAGTGTTGCAGCAAATTATGCAGCCAATGTATTGCTGGCAGCAGGTGCCTCTCCGGCTATGATTGACAATCCATTTGAAGCGGAAAGTTTTACTACGATTGCCGCTGCACTCAGTATTAATCTGGGTACACCCACCCATGAACAGATGCAGGCCATGCAAATTTCTGCACAAACAGCACAGCATACCCATACCCCATGGGTGCTCGACCCAGTAGGTTATGGACCTATTCTAAAATGGCGTTCGGATATGGTAGATAAATTACTGCAATATCATCCCACGGTCATTCGAGGTAATGCTTCAGAAATCAGTACGCTTGCAGGCAACCAGGTAGAATCCAAAGGCGTGGATAGCACTTTGGATAGTGCCGATGTCTATCATCAGGCTAAAGTACTGTTAGCCCATGCTGACTGTATTGCCATTTCTGGTGAATCCGATTTTATTTTGACTAAAGAGCTAGATGTCGTAATTCAGGTCAATGGCGGTTCTTATTTACAGCCCAAAGTCACTGCGACAGGTTGTGCACTGGGTGCATTAATCGCAGCTTATTGCGCTGTTACATCACCAACTATTGCGACGATTGCAGCCCATACCCATTTTGCCATTGCAGGAAAACTGGCCTTCGATCAAGCTCAAACGGTCGGACGTTTTAATGTGGCCTTTATGGATCAAATTCAAAGTTTAAATCCGGATTTAATCCAGCAATATGCGGATCTTAAAATTCTTAGCCTTTAAGTTTAGTCTACATTCCGGTTACTAAGGTTGACCTGGTTCAGATTGTAATGACCGGGTCTGGGCTTATATTCATGCCAGTATCGGTATAAAAAAGTGAATGACGACGGAAATTTAATAGATTTTTCGACCTGTAAATAAATTAAATACCGTTTCCAAAATCGTTGGCAAATCCAATTTGCAGATACAGAGCAAGCCCATGCCATCAAAATAGTCCGGCACATGCTGCATAAAAAAATTGCTATGCGGTGTTGCCTTATTTCTAAGACGTTGAATGTGCTCAGGTGTAGTGCGAGGCATCACATAGGGATAGACAAAAATATCTTCGCGACGTTTATGCACTTCAGATTTACGCTGCTGAATCATCTGTAGAACTTTTAAATATTGTTGGGGAATTTCTTTGCATCTACGTGGAAAGAAATTCTGTGAGCGAGACGCAAAATAAGTATAAATTTTAGGCTGTATGATGGTCGGTACAAACCATAATGGAATGGAGGGATGTCGAATTCGCTGATTGATTGCCACTCGGATTGCGGTTTTAAGTGTTCTGTTACCTTTACGATAAGCGGGTAAAATACTCGCCCGGTAACTCACCACAAAGATAGGCTGTCCCTCTAGAGAAAGCTTAAGCACAGGAATAATATTTTGTCCGACCAGTGTGTCCTTATGGTAATAATGAACGACCAGAACTGAAACAGCATCCTGATCATAGACAAAATTATAAATTTCTTCTTCGCAAGAATCCGGAAAAATGTGCTGATCAAACTCACAGACCAGTTTAAAAAAACGATGCTTTTCTTCAGATGCAAGTTTTGCAAAATCGAAAATCGTTTCTGTAATACGCATCAAATTGATCCAATTTTTTGATATATTAATTATTCCTGATTCCAATCTACTTAAATATCACTAGAAATAGGGATTTAAACTCAATTCATCCATTTTTTATCTTGTTGCAGTATTTCAGGAAAATTTTTTGTATAAAAATACGGCAAAGCACAATAAAAAAGCCCAACAGATCGAGTCTATTAGGCTTTTTCGATAGGGAAAAAGAGTGATTAAAAGATATAAATCTCGAGTTTAAATCCTGAATCACCTTCTTTACTCAACTCTACTCGATCACACTCTCTAAGGATAGGTAATGAGTACAGACTTAATCCGGTTATCTTCCAGTTCAGTCACTTCAAAGTGAATACCGTGATATTCCAGTTGCGCCCCAAGACTGACTTTGCCATGAGTTTTCTCTAAAATCAGCCCCGCAAGACTGATATAACCCGCCTCTTCTTCAACTAAATCCAGCATGCCCAGCTCCAGTTCAAGCTGATACACATCAAGCATACCAGAGGCTTTCCAGGTATGATCATCAATTTTTACCAGATCGAGCTGCTCATCAGCATCCGGAAACTCACCTGCAATCGCCTCAAATACATCCAGAGGAGAAATCAAACCTTGCACATTTCCAAACTCGTCACTCACCAATACCAATGAACCTTTCGAGCTACGCAAAGTATTAATGGCATCAATCACTTTCATTTTTTCAAAAATATAAATCGGACGATGGCGTTTGATTAAAGCCTTGAGCTGTTCTGGCTCTTCAATGACATCAAGGAGTTCTTTGGCACGAACCACGCTTAAAACCTTATCCAGACTGCCACGACAAACTGGAAACAAGCTATGCGGTACAGCGAGTACCTGTTCACGAATCTGTTCAGCAGTGTCATCCAGATTCACCCAAGAAATCTGGCTGCGCGGAGTCATGATCGAAGCAACTGACCTTTCTGCCAGGGTTAATACCCCACCAATCATATAACGCTCTTCATCAGCAAATGCTTCTTGCGCTTCAAAGTGCTGAGCACTGTTAGTGACCGTTTCCATTTTGCCGCCCATCATTTTCAAGATGGAATCTGCAGTACGGTGACGTAATGGAATTTTAGATTCATGTTTGGCTACATTACGTTGACCAAACTGGTTAAATGCTTCAATTGCAATGGCAACACCAATACCTGAATAGATATAGCCTTTCGGAATATGGAAACCAAAACCTTCTGCAATCAGGCTAATACCAATCAGCAACAAGAAACTTAAGCACAGAATCACGACAGTCGGATGTCTGTTTACAAAAGCAGTTAACGATTTAGAAGCCAGCAACATCACAGCCATGGCAACAATCATGGCCACCATCATTACATAGATGTTGTCGACCATGCCGATTGCGGTAATCACCGAATCTAGAGAGAATACCGCGTCTAGCACTACAATTTGTGCAACAACTGCGGTAAAACTTGCATAAACAATATTGGTGGTAACTTTAACTTCAGGCTTGCCCTCAATTTTTTCATGCAGTTCAGTCACAGCTTTATAGACCAGGAATAAACCACCGAATAAAAGAATAAGATCTCGCCCTGAGAATGTCCAATCAAAGACGGTAATAAGCGGTTTGGTCAAAGTGACTAACCAAGAGATAGCAAACAATAACCCCAAGCGCATGAATAAAGCGAGGGAAAGACCTACTACACGTGCTTTATCACGTTGTTCTGGAGGAAGTTTTTCGGCCAAAATGGCAATAAATACTAGGTTATCAATACCTAAAACAATTTCTAAAACAATAAGGGTAAGCAAACCAACCCAAATTCCCGGATCTAATAAAAACTCCATTAGTTTATATCTCCGTTTTCAAGAATTTGGTTAAAAAAAATTTAAACCGGCACGGCGACGGATCCATATAAGTGACCTTTTCAACAATAGATAAATTTATTATGCACAATCTATTAAATTTGTAATCAAATTTTTGTATTTTGAGCAGTTTCATCTTAGCCTGCCATACAATTTAGCTTACTTTTGACGCTTTTATTTCGACCTCATCCGATTTTTAGATTAAGAAAATTAAGATTGATCCTTCAATGAATAAATTATTCAAAAAATATTATTAAACAATTATTTATTTAAAGACTTATTTAGAGGATTTACTTGCATACATAGGATTGACTTATTGTATGTACAATCCCAATGTCGAAAATATTTTATTAACAAGACCCGTTCCCCAGCCTTTTTCATTCGAATCAAGGATGATCAAGATTATTGAATTGAATAAATGATAGCTAAACTTAAGATAGGCAAGCTTCTAATTCTATTATTAAAATTTACAGGATGATGTGCAATACCTCATAAATAAGATCATGTTCAGGCATACTGCCCAAAAGTTTGAAATGCTTAAGCCTGCCACTTTACAATACAACATCCCCAGAACAACGTTATCTTCAGAACTTATCAAAATCCTGAAATCTAAGTACACGTATTGAATTTCGTTCAAAATATTGTCGGATTTCATCAAGACCAAGACAGCTATACCCTGTCTTTTCTAATCCTTATGCTCAAATTTTAATTCTTTTGTAAGGAAATTTATAAATATAAGTTTCCTTATTGCAATATAAAAAACTTGAGATATATTAATAACAATAAAAATAATGTGCGTTGTTAGGCAAAATTGGATTTAAATAAGACGCTTTTCAACAAATTAAATACAACAATCTTAGGGAGGCTTTTCTCCATGACTAAAAAGTACAGTAAATTTTTACCTTCTATTGCAGAAGATTTCTCTCTGGAAAATTTTCCTTATTATTGGGTCACTCAAGTGCATGCCCAATATATACAAAATGTAGATCACGCTTTGAAAAAATACGGACTGGACAATTCACGTCGCCGTATTTTACTGTCACTAAAATCCAAACCTCATGCCAGCGTATCAGACCTCTCTGAAATGGTCATTTCCAAAATGTCGACCACCACCAAAATCGTCTATCGCCTAAAAGATGAAGGACTGGTTGAAACCTATTCCTGTGAAGATGATGCCCGGATTACCCGAGTTGTCTTAACCGAGAAAGGACAACAAATGGCACATAAGATTAATGACCTGACAAATGTGGTTTTGGAACAATCTTTTGAAGGTCTGACTCCCCTACAAATTGAAAAAATGATGGAAAGTTTAAAATATATTTTTAAAAATTTAGCCCATTAAGTCGGGTTAAATTCGAAAGTAAACAAATGATTTTTAAGTTTTACTTTACAATATTTTAAAAGATATCGTTTTCACTTTAAATTTATTAAAAATAAGTTACAATAATAAAATACAATTACAACAATTATTATTGGGAAGAGTATAGATGACAAAAAAATACAGTAAGTTTTTACCATCTACAGACAATTTTGAGCTGGAAAATTTTCCATATTACTGGGTAAGTCAAGTACATGCTCAATACGTACAAAATGTTGATCATGCACTGAAAAAATATGGTCTGGACAATTCACGTCGCCGTATCTTGCTCGCTTTAAAATCCAAACCTCGTGCCAGCGTGTCAGATCTATCTGAAATGGTCATTTCTAAAATGTCGACCACCACCAAAATCGTCTATCGTTTAAAAGATGAAGGACTGGTTGAAACCTATTCCTGTGAAGATGATGCCCGGATTACCCGAGTTGTCTTAACCGAGAAAGGACAACAAATGGCTCAGAAAATTAATGACCTGACCAATGTGGTTTTGGAACAATCATTCGATGGTTTAACCCCTTTACAAATTGAAAAAATGATGGAAAGCCTGCAACATATTTTTAAAAATTTATCACGATAATGTAATAGTAATAGAGCTGTAAATTTAAAATTTCAGTTTAATACTGAATTTTTTCTTTTGGACTTTACAGATAATATACAATTCATGCATTTTTTACATTTTCTAAAAAATGTTGAAGTAATAAATTATAAATAAAAAATTAATGGGGAGAAAATAAACAATGCCCAAGAAATATAGTAGATTTTTACTTCTATCTGGTGAAAATTTTGATTTAGGAGATTTCCCCTACTACTGGATTACTCAGGTTCATGCACAAAGTGTAAAAAAACTAGATCACGCTTTGAAAAAATATGGTCTGGACAATTCACGTCGCCGTATTTTACTCGCTTTAAAATCCAAACCTCATGCCAGCGTGTCAGATCTATCCGAAATGGTCATTTCCAAAATGTCGACCACCACAAAAATCGTCTATCGTTTAAAAGATGAAGGACTGGTTGAAACCTATTCCTGTGAAGATGATGCCCGTATTACCCGAGTTGTCTTAACCGAGAAAGGACAACGAATGACCCTGAAGATTAAAGATCTGAGCAATATAGTTCTCAAACAATCTTACCAGGGCCTAACTCCATTACAAATTGAAAAAATGATGGAAAGCCTGCAACATATTTTTAAAAATTTATCGTAATCATCTAAGCTTAATCGAAAAAATTAAGTTGGGGACTAATTTTTTCGATTTTTGCCTTTGGAACATGTGAACATTCAAAATCTACTTCCGGAAACCCTTCTACGAAAGAACGAATATCTGGTGAGTTCAAACTTAGCCATTCCTCTAAACGCTCGTGAGGAATAATAATCACTGAGCGTTTTACATTTCCGGGTTCATGAAAATCTTTCATCATAGGGTGATTTATGGCATCCATCGTAAGCATGGTTGCTGAACGAATAATTTCATCTCTAATTCGGCAAATTTCATAGAGCGCTGCAATATAAAAAGCATGGCCGTCCTTTCGGCGTACCCCCCAACGTTGAGGCTTATTCTCAATATATTTTGACTCATAAAACTCACTCACCGGCATCACGCCAAATTTGCATTTTGAAGCAGCATTTATAAATGTCGGTTTTTGTAGCAAAGTTTCATTTCGAGCATTATAGGTTTTTAAGGCAATAGTTTTATCTTCAGCCCATTTAGGTACCATCCCAAAACCAACCTTACGCCACTCCAAACCTTGCGCTGATTTGAACAGCAAGGGCAACTCATAATTTGGATAGACCTCATCCGGATATTCAAAAGGAATATCCGGAAGATTCAACTCACGAAGCTGCTTTAAAGTAAGCGGTTTAAAATTAGCGCACATACAATAAGATTTAAATTAAAACTTATTCCATTATAACTTTAATCACATCATTTCTACTTCACATGACTATTCGGAAGCGTTAACCAATGTGTACGGCTGAACTCATCCAATATCCACTGTCCATTAAAGCGCCCCAAGCCTGAATTTCGCTCTCCACCAAAGGGTGCATTCGGCTGATCTGCCACGGTTATGGAATTGATATGTGTCATACCTGCATCAATCTGCATTGCAAAACGAGTTCCGCGCTCGAGATCGGTGGTACATACTGCACTGGATAGTCCATAGGCTGTGTCATTGGCCAAACGTAAAGCATCGGCTTCATCTTGAGCCTTAATGATTGGTAAGACTGGCCCAAAACTTTCTTCTTTAGCTAAACTGGATTCAGGATTGACATCAATAAAAATATGCGGTGGCACCACATTATCTTGAATATCGCCTCTCACAATAAGCTTAGTCCCCTCTTGCAGTGCCTGAGCAATAATGTGTTTTATTTTTTCAACTTGTGCCCCATTAATAATCGGGCCAATGAGAGTATCCTCTTGCTCAGGGTCACCGTAGACAATGTTTTTAGTGCGAATGACCAGTTTTTCAACAAAAGTATCATAAACTTTAGCATCGACAATCACCCGATTGGTACTCATGCAAATTTGTCCCTGATGCAAAAAACGTCCCACCACAGCGAGTTCCACTGCCAGATCCAGATCAGCATCATCCAGCACCACTAAAGGCGCATTACCGCCTAACTCCAAGGCAAGCCGTTTGATCTTATTCGAAGCCATAGCCAATTCACCAGCGCGCTTACCTACCGAGGTAGAACCAGTAAATGAAATCATTTTAGGCGTATCGTGCTCAACAAAATAATCCCCTATTTCACCACCTAAACCTGCAACCACACTGAATACCCCCTCAGGGAGACCCACTTCTTCAAAAATTTTAGCAAGTAGCATTCCTCCTGTAATAGGTGTATCACTTGCAGGCTTTAACACCACACAATTTCCAATCGCCAGGGCTGTGACTACAGAACGCATACTGAGATGAAATGGAAAGTTCCAAGGACTAATTACTGCAATCACGCCGAGCGCTTTTCGTACAACATGGCTTTTGCGAGTAGGGTCTATAGATTGCAATTTCTGGATTTCCATTCTTTCAGGAAATGTGATGGCCTCATTGATAATACCCAATACAGCATCTACTTCAATATTGGCTTTAAAACGTGTGCTACCAGACTCCTGAATGAGCCAGTCAATGATTTCTTCGCGTCTATTTTTGACCACATCCAAAACTCGGAGGATAATGCTTTTACGCTCGGATGGAAGCATTTGCGACCAGGTAGCAAAACTACGCTCTGCAGCCGAATAAGCACTATCCACATCGACAAGGCTGGCAGCCTTCAATTTTAAAATAAGTTCTTGAGTATAAGGATTGAGATTATTAAGCGTATGGGTTGACGTTCCTTTTAGCCAATGTCCTGCTATAAATTGTTCATCATTAAATTGATAAGCTTGCATCATCAAATCCTTTAGTTATTTTGCTTTGAAGATTAATGTAAAACCTATTGTATTAAAGTGCCAGAATAAAAGGATTTTTGTTACTTTTAGACAATAAAAAAGCCTCCGAAGAGGCTTTTTTATATTGTAGCTTGATTACGCAGGATTAATCACCTGTGTAACCTTTTAATTTCAAACGGTATGCATGAAGTAGCGGTTCAGTATAACCAGAAGGTTGTTCAGCACCTTTAAAGACTAAGTCATATGCAGCTTTGTAAGCACAGCCATCAAAACCTGGTGCCATTGGTGTATAAGCTGGATCATTTGCGTTTTGCTCGTCCACAATTTTCGCCATACGCTTGAATACTTCTTCCACTTGCTCTTTGGTTACAATACCGTGACGCAACCAGTTTGCAACGTGTTGAGAAGAAATACGTAAGGTTGCACGGTCTTCCATCAAGCCAACATCGTTGATGTCTGGCACTTTAGAACAACCTACACCCAGATCAACCCAACGAACTACATAACCCAAGATACCTTGAAGGTTATTTTCAAGCTCTTTAGTTTTCTCTTCAGCAGTCCAGTTGGTATCGGTTGCTAAAGGAGGCGTTAACAAGTCATCTAATGATAACGGCTGAGTATTCAACAATTCTTTTTGACGCTCAGACACGTTGCATTGATGGTAATGGATCGCGTGAATCACAGCGCCAGATGGAGACGGAACCCATGCACAGCTTGCGCCAGCTTCTGGATGCTCAATCTTGGTTTTGTACATGTCTGCAAGCATATCTGGTTTTGGCCACATACCTTTACCGATTTGTGCCTTACCACGTAAACCTGCTTGAAGACCGATCATCACGTTACGGTTTTCATAAGCCGGGAACCAGATTTGTGACTTCACTTCACCTTTACGAACAAATGGACCTGCTTCCATAAACGTATGGATTTCATCGCCTGTACGGTCCATGAAACCGGTGTTAATGAAGATGGTACGGTCTTTGGCCTGAGCGATAGAGTTTTTCAGGTTCACAGATGTACGACGTTCTTCATCCATGATGCCGATTTTTAAAGTTTTCGCAGGTAAACCAAGTGCCTGTTCAGCACGTTCAAATAACTCAACTGCAAATGCAACTTCTTCTGGACCATGCATTTTTGGCTTCACGATATACATAGAACCTTTACGCGAGTTCTTGATCGTGTTTTCGCCTTTAATGTCAGCAAAAGTCAATAACGGCGTGATTAACGCATCCATGATACCTTCGTAGATTTCTTGACCATCTACCAAGATCGCAGGGTTTGTCATCAAGTGACCCACGTTACGAAGCAACATCAATGAACGGCCATGAAGCGTCGTTTCACCACCAATCAGGTTTTTATGAGTACGGTCCTGGTTCAATGTACGAGTCACGGTTTTACCGTTTTTCTCTATTGATTCAGAAAGTGTACCGCGCATCAAGCCCAACCAGTTACGGTAGCCTTCAACTTTCTCTTCAGCATCTACAGCTGCAATAGAGTCTTCCAAGTCTTGAATGGTGGTTACAGCAGCTTCCAGTACCAGATCTTTTACGCCAGCAGCGTCAGTTTGACCAATCGGGCTGGTTGCATCAATTTCAACAATAACGTGTAAGCCATTGTTTAGAAGTACGATTTCAGTTGGTGCAGCTTCATCACCATTAAAACCTACAAACTGAGCTTCTTTTGCTAAAGTCGTTGTTGAACCATCTTTTAGCGTCACAACTATTTTTTTGCCTTCAACCGCATATTTGGTTGCATCTGCGTGCGAACCATTTACCAGAGGGAAGGTTTCGTTTAAGAAGTTTTTAGCAAATTCGATAACTTTTGCGCCACGAACCGGGTTATAGCCCTTACCTTTTTCCGCGCCATCTTCTTCAGAGATCACGTCAAAACCGTAAAGCGCATCGTATAGAGAACCCCAACGTGCGTTTGCCGCATTCAAGCAGTAACGTGCATTACGCACAGGTACTACCAATTGCGCACCAGCCAATAATGCGATTTCTTCATCTACATTTTCTGTGCTGATTTGGAAATCTTCTACTTCTGGTAATAAGTAGCCAATTTCAGTAAGGAAAGCTTTGTAAGCTTCGAGTTCAAATTTGTTGTTGCGGTGCCATTCATCAATTTTAGCTTGAAGGTCATCACGCTTAGCCAATAGTGCTTTGTTCTTTGGACTAAGATCGACAACGACTTGTTCAAAGTTTTTCCAGTATGTTTCACTGTCCAAACCAGAACCTGGTAATGCTTCATTTTCGATGAAATCGTAAAGTTCTTTAGCAATCGCTAACTTGCCTTTTTGAATACGTGCAGTCATTGTCTTTCCTGATATTGCTACTTTTTATAACAAGAGATTCTAGTATACCGATTTATACCTAGCTGAATAGTATTATCACATTCCTAAATAATGATCATTTCTTAATAAATGAATGTACACATCACTCAATAAAATAAAGATCACAAATGCAACATTATTATCTGCCTGAATACCTTTTTATAGTCTATAAAGTTTTTAAAATGTCGAAATTAGACTTAAGTGCAGAATTTTGTTTTAAAACCAACCAAAAACGCTATTTCTATCACTGTCGAGCAAAGATTAAGCCACGAATAGAACAAAATGTCGATAAAACACTCAAACAATTTATGTAAAAAAAAGCGCCTGTTTAGGCGCTTGATCTTTAGCTGGCTTCTGAGGCCGACCCCTGTATTTGTCTATGTTCAGAGTTCAGATAATCGTCAGACTGCATTTCCAGTAAACGTGAACGTGTGCGTTCAATTTCAAAAGCCAGTTTTTCGCCTTGATAAATGTCAATAATACTGTCTTCCGAAGTCAGCAATAGTTTGACCCCACGATCGTAAAACTCATCGACCAGATAGATAAAACGGCGTGTACCTTCCGATAGATAATCGGTCAAATGCGGCACATTACTGACCAGTACAGTATTGTAGATATTGGCGATTTCAATAAAGTCAGCCGGACTGCGCGGTTTTAAACACAGCTCTGAATATTCACACCACAACACATCTTCAGTATGACCAATGGTTTCAACAATACGGTTATTGATGATAATCGGTTCTTGGGATTGAGTTTGAGTCTGAGTTAAAGCAGTAAAGCGCTGCGCAATCCAGAGTTTATGCTCATGTGTTAATGGATGTTTAAACAGTTGTGCCTGTTTCAGCACACGTAAACGATAATCCACGCCGGCATCCACATTGAGAACTACACAATGTTTTTTCACCATTTCAATGGTAGGTATAAAACGGTCACGATGGATTCCATTTTTATATAAACCATCAGGTGCAATATTTGAAGTCGCCACCAAGGTAATGCCACGGGTAAAGAGTTTCTGGAATAACTCGCTCAGAATCATGGCATCTGTGACATTGGAAACAAAAAATTCATCAAAACAGATGACCACTGCCTGCTGGTAAATCTGGTCTGCAACCTGATCCAACGGATTTCGCTGCCCTGATAATTTATTCAGCTCACGATGTACATGTTGCATGAAATGATGAAAATGCATGCGCGTTTTACGGCGAAACGGAATCGACTCAAAAAACTGGTCCATTAACCAGGTTTTACCTCGCCCCACACCACCCCACATATATACACCTCGTGGTGAGGTTTGACGACGAAAACGGCGAAACGCTTTTTTTGAAGCTTTGAAACGCTGAATCAACTCTTGCCAAACGCGATCCAACTCATGTACAGCTTGCGCCTGTGCCTCATCCGGCATGAACTGACCAGACGCGATGGCCTGTGCATAGCGCTCCGCAGGTGATAAGGGAATAAAGGCTGTACTGTGCTTAGAATTTAAATCTGACATAGGATTGAATACTATTTTAGGCTATTGAAAGTATAGCGAAGGTTGAGGTGAAATATATAACACTTTGGCATTAATATACTTAGGCTATTTACAAAACTACTTAAAGTACTGGCGTGGACTTTGTCCAAACCAGCGTTTAAAGGCATGATTGAAAGCTGCAGGCTCTGAATAACCCAGCAATTCTGCAATCATTTCAATGGAATATTCTTTATATTCCATCAATCTTAATGCCTTGTCTTTAATCAATTGTTCACGTATCTGTTTATAACTGCTTTGTAACTGTTGCAGTTGATGCCGCAACGTACGTTCTGGAATTTGCAGCGCTTGTGCCGTCTCTGCCATGCTAGGCATTACACCTGCTTGCAGCTCCAGATAATCTTGCACACGCTGCACCAGGGAGGGTACAGATTTATTCATCTTTAAACGCTCCAACTCAGCAATACATTTGCTCTCATAAAGATTAAAGGTCATTTTATCTGCTGAAGGGATTTGTACATTTAACACGGCATCATCAAACCAGAATGCCGCCGACTCAGCAGCAAACTGTAATTCAGTACCATAGTAATCCTGATAGACATCTAGATCCTGCTGATTTTCAGGCAGCACAAACGGCAGTTCAATCTGCATTCGGGGAATACTTAAGCCCATCATGTTATACAGATCTTGAATAAATTTATAAGTTCCCGATATTTCACATTGTGCTCGCAACAGTCCGAGGTCACTGTTTAAATCTTCAGGTACATAGCACAAAGCCACCTTTTGAGCTTTATATTTTAAACTTAACACGCCTGTTAAATGAGTTAATGCCTGATAGCGAATCCCCTGCTCTAAAGCAGTACGGATATTTTCACTGGTAACCAGTAACATCAGTAAAGGACCATAACCCGCAAGTGCATAATGCTGCCCAATAAACAGACCTTTTTCTGGTGCCACATCCTGCCCAATAACTTTAAGCACATCCCATTCCAGACCTGGATGAATAATTGAGCTAGGATCCAATGCATCCGCACGCAGTCCAATACTTTGAAGTTTTGGATCAACAGCAATCCCAGCTTTACGCATGCCTTGAATTAAATACATCAAGCCGAGAATGGAACGTTTCATAGCAGGATCACATCAAAATAACCTCTTAATTTTTACTATAATTTTTCATGCTTGCAAATTGCCGAAACTATCAATTTTTCTGTCATGGCTATCATGTCGGTTATCTCACCCTTGCTATAAGATACAAAAATAATAGAAGCAATAAGGCCAATAAAAAATGCACAATCAAACACTGCCGCAATCTATGCCAACACAAACAAAAATCGCTATCATTGGTGAAGGCTTTGGCGGTTTGGCGATGGCTATACGTCTACTACAAAGCAATATGCATGATTTTGTGATCCTGGAAAAAGCCAGTGATGTAGGGGGAACCTGGCGCGAAAACCAATATCCCGGTGCAGCCTGCGATGTCCAGTCCCATATGTATTCCCTTTCTTTTGCCCCCAAAAGCGACTGGTCAAAACGCTATGCTGAAGCACCCGAAATCTTTAAATATATACAAGATTTAGTCACTGGCTTTAACCTGGAAAAATATTGCCAATTTAATTGTGAAGTTCTGGCTGCCCAATACAATGAACAAAGTTATGACTGGAAACTCATCCTCAATAATGAGCAAACTTTAATTGCTCAATTTGTGGTTTTTGCATCCGGCCCTTTACATGTACCCCATATCCCTCATATCAAGGGCATTGAAAAGTTTCAGGGTAAAGTTTTTCATTCCTCACAATGGGATCACCAATATGACTTGACAGACAAAAATGTTGCTTCAATTGGGACAGGTGGGAGTGCAATTCAATACATTCCAGAAATTGCAGCTAAAGTTAAGCAACTCTATGTGTTCCAGCGTACTGCGGCTTGGGTCATTCCTAGAGATGAACGCCGCTATTGGAATGTTGAAAAGAAATTATTTAAAAAACTAGACTGGTTTAGAAAACTGCACCGGGTACGCTTATATTGGTCCAATGAATCTCGCGTGGTTCCGATTGTTCAACCTGCAGTGATGAAATACACCCAAAAACTGACAGAAGCTTTTATCAAGTTTCAGGTCAAAGATAAAAATCTGGTGCAAAAACTGACACCTGATTACATCATGGGATGCAAACGTATTTTGGTATCCAATAAGTACTATCCCACTTTTAACCGAAGCAATGTTGAACTGGTGACCGAGGCTATTCAGGAATTTACTGAAAACAGCATCATTACCAAAGATGGCAAAGAACGTAAGATTGATTGCTTAATTTATGGAACCGGTTTTATTACAGATCCACGCATCTATCTAAAATCATTTCAATGTAGTGGTGAACACGGACAAGATTTGCGCGGTGCCTGGCAGGAGGGTGCAGAAAGCTTCTATGGGATGTGTACCAAAGGCTTTCCCAATTTATTTCAGTTGCTGGGGCCTAATACGGTTTTGGCACACAACTCCGTGATTTTTATGATTGAATCTCAGGTGAACTATATTCTACAAATGATTGAACTGGTCAAAAACACGCAGAGTCATGCCATTGTAGTTAAAGATCAGGTACAAGACCGATTCAACCAGCGTGTACAAAAATGGCTGGATGGCACAGTCTGGCTGTGTGAGCTGGTACCAGCAAGATAGCGGCAAGAACTTTGCCCTGTGGCCTACTTATACCTGGAAATACTGGCTACAGACAAAAAAGCTTAATCCCGCTGACTTCCATCTGCTAAATAAAACAGCTGGAAGTCGTGCAGCCTAAATATTTAATGGTCATAATAAACAGTTATTTATTAGCTGCTTAATTCTTTATGCAATCCTTTTGGTTGATTTTCCAGTTACTGCTTTGTTTAGCGCTCGGATTTGTTTTGGCAAGATGCTTACCTCACTGGCTTGAGCATCTTGCTTTTAAGATTCTGCCCTATTTTACCTATATTCTGCTGATTGCTATTGCCATTGAGTTTAGGCAAACATTGCATACGATTGTTCAGCCTTGGCAAATCCTGAATCAGGCCGCTGTTTTAGCCATACTCACCAGCCTCGGCGCATTCCTCTGCTGTTATGTGTTATTCAGGCTTTTGGGTTATCAACCGAGTCACGGCAAAGTGTCTATGAGCCTTGTGAGCAAATCCCTCATCAATATCAGTTATGCTTTTATTGCCTTACTATTAGGTTATGTACTTTCTGAATCTACAGCCTACATGGGCTACACATTGCATATAAGTACCTGGAACCTATTGCTGGCGTTCATGTTCATGATTGGCTTGGATCTTGCCTATTCACCCTTAGACCGATCCTGGCTGAACTGGAAAATTTTACTGGTGCCATTGGGCTGTATAGTCGGTTCACTACTGGGTGCTTTCGTTACAGCTACACTGATTCAAGACATCAGTTTAAAAGATCTCATCATGCTGTCCCAAGGTTATGGCTTTTATTCCATGACCGGTATTGTGGTCACAGAACTCAAAAATGCCCATCTTGGCAGTATTGCACTGATGAATGACTTGTTTAGAGAAATTCTGGCAATTGTGTTTATGTATATTATCGGTTGGCGTTATCCACGCTCTGCAATTTCCTCAGCAGGAGCAACAGCAATGGATGTCACTTTGCCGATGGTAAAACAGGCCTGTGGCAATGATTTTATTCCACACGCCATGGTCAGCGGCTTTATTCTTTCTATACTAGCACCCATATTGGTGAGTGTGCTGGCAGCAGTTTAATTTTTATATTTATCCCTCACCTACCTCCTCTCCCAGAAGGAGAACTTGTCCATTTTTACAATAATGGGACGTTCTCTCTCCCTTTGGGAGATGAGGAGCACTGCTCCGCAAGGGAGAGGGTGTAAAGTTACAAGGTCGCCAAAATATCTTTTAGCATTTGACGTGGATTGTCCGACTTGGTAATTGGTCGTCCAATCACCAAATGTGTAGAACCATCCAGCATGGCTTGCTTAGGTGTGACAATACGTTTTTGGTCATCTGCCGCAGCACCCGCCGGACGAATGCCCGGAGTGACTAAAGCAAAGCCCTGTCCTAAAGTTTCACGCAGCATTTTGGCTTCCTGAGCAGAACAGACTACCCCATCCAGACCACTTTCCTGAGTGAGTTTTGCAAGACGTTGCACTTGTTCAAATGGTTCAACATCTAAACCAATATCTTTTAAATCTTCACGCCCCATTGAAGTCAGCACAGTCACTGCAATCAGCTGCGTATTATAGTTACCCGCTTTTAAGCGCTCTACACAGGTTTCCATCATCTTACGGCCACCTGATGCATGCACATTCACCATCCAAACACCTAGGTCTGCTGCTGCACATACGGCTTGAGCCGTAGTATTGGGAATATCATGAAACTTCAAGTCCAGGAAAACTTCAAAACCCTTGTCATGTAATGCCTTTACCACATTTGGGCCTTCATGAGTAAATAGCTCTTTACCAACTTTCACCCGACATAATGCAGGGTCTAACTGCTCTGCAATCGTTAATGCGTCATATTGGCTTTTAGCATCCAGTGCAACAATGATACTCAAGAGACTTACCTTCGCTCAGACAAAAAAGAAAGCTTATTATAAAAGGTATTCCAAGGTTTAACAAAGTGATAAAAAATTAGTTGATTGACGTTATTGCTTTAAATTTTCCTTATAAGGTTAGCTTGTAAAAAATAAAAAACACCCTAAAGCATTTACTTTAGGGTGTCCCAAAATTTATTCAATGTTTCGGTTTCAAGCTGGCTGGCTAAAACCCAAACATTATCGTTAACACACAGCACTACAAGGGATTAGACGAACGATCATTCGAATGAATGTCTAAAACTGTTTTTTCATGTCTGCTATGAGCTGCTGCCTCAGCTGCTGCCAGTTGTGCAGCCTGTATTTGTTCTTTTCGAAGATGTTCGATGTCTTTACGTAGTCGCTTAATTTCCCAATTATTTTGAAATACCCGGAAAATTTGTACCCCTAACAACAAACCCAATGCCACACCTAATGCCAAGGTTAATAACAGCAATAAACCTAAACGCATTGCCGGTACCTGTGTAAACAATAGGTCAACTGAAAGTTCAGTACCATTTTGCAGCACAAGAGCCAATGAATAGCCAAAAAGTACAATGAGCAATGCGACTAAAATGTAACGCATAAACACCCCATAAATTTTTTATTACTGTACCGATTCGTTTACTGCATCACGCAATGCTTTGCCAGGTTTAAAATGCGGAACTGCTTTCGCAGCTACTTCAACAGATCGACCTGTTTTAGGATTACGCCCCACACGTGGATCACGGTGATGCAAAGCAAAACTGCCAAAACCCCGGATTTCAATACGATTATCAGATGATAATGCGGCTATCATTTGATCAATCATAATCTTAACAGCTTCTTCAACCAAAGGTTCTGCCAAGTGTGGATTTTTTAGGGAAATTCGCTCTATTAAGTCAGACTTATTCAGTGCTTCAGTAGTCATCTGCGACCTCTTTAATTATCAAGCTACTTTGTAGATGAAACGATAATAACCTGTTTAAATACAAAACGGTAGCGTAATAAGTTAATACTACGCTACCGTTTACAGTATTTGTGTAAAAAGTATTAGTTAATTTACATTAACAATACATTTTAACATCTACTTAGTTACCCATTTGAGCTTTGATCAAATCACCAATAGTCTTAGGACCATTGTCTTGACCAGCTGCAGCTGTTTTCAAGTTAGCAACCGCTTCTTTCTCTTCAGCTTCGTCTTTCGCTTTGATAGACAAGTTGATAGAGCGAGATTTACGGTCTACATTGATAATCTTAGCTTCAACTTCTTGACCAACTTCAAGGAACTTAGTTGCATCTTCAACGCGGTCGCGGTTGATTTCAGATGCTTTAAGAGTCGCTTCAACTTCGTCAGCTAACTTAACAGTAGCGCCACGAGCGTCAACTGCAGTTACAGTACCTTTAACAAGCGCACCGCGTTCGTTAGCAGCCAAGAAATCGTTGAACGGATCGCTGTTCATTTGTTTGATACCAAGGCTGATACGGTTACCTTCAGCATCTACAGACAGGATAACTGCTTCAACAGTGTCACCTTTCTTGTAACGACGAATCGCTTCTTCGCCTTGTTCGTTCCAAGAGATGTCAGACAAGTGAACTAGACCATCGATACCGCCTGGTAAACCGATGAAGATACCGAAATCAGTGATTGATTTGATCGTACCTGAAACTTTTTCGCCTTTGTCGTGGTCTTTAGCAAACTCTTCCCATGGGTTAGCACGAGTTTGTTTGATACCCAAAGAAATACGACGACGTTCTTCGTCCACTTCAAGAACCATAACATCAACTTCGTCACCAATCTGAACAACTTTAGATGGGTGGATGTTTTTGTTTGTGTGGTCCATTTCTGAAACGTGTACTAAACCTTCAACGCCTTCAGCGATTTCAGCGAAGCAACCGTAGTCAGTCAGGTTAGTTACGCGCGCTTTAACGATAGAACCTTTAGGGTAACGGTTCATGATCGCTAACCATGGATCTTCGCCTAATTGTTTAAGGCCTAAAGATACGCGGTTACGTTCGCGGTCGAATTTAAGTACTTTAACAGTAACTTCTTGTCCAACTTCAACAACTTCTGAAGGGTGCTTGATACGTTTCCAAGCCATGTCAGTGATGTGAAGAAGACCATCGATACCACCAAGATCAACGAACGCGCCGTAATCAGTAAGGTTCTTGATAGTACCAGTAACTGTTTGGCCTTCTTCAAGCTGAGCAAGAAGAGCTTCACGGTCAGCTGAAGATTCAGCTTCCATAACAGCACGACGAGATACAACAACGTTGTTACGTTTAGCATCAAGTTTGATTACTTTGAATTCTAACTCTTTGCCTTCAAGGTGAGTTGTATCACGGATAGGACGAGTGTCTACCAAAGAACCTGGCAAGAACGCACGAACTGGACCGATGTCAACAGTGAAACCACCTTTAACTTTACCAGAGATAACACCAGTAACGATTTCGCCGTCTTCAAAGATTTTTTCAAGTTTAGTCCAAGTTTCAGCACGTTTCGCTTTTTCACGTGATAAAACTGTTTGACCCATACCGTTGTCAAGAGCTTCAACAACAACATCAACAGTATCGCCAACTTGAACTTCAAGTTCACGTTGGTCGTTTAAGAATTCAGCGCGGTCAACAATACCTTCTGATTTAAGGCCAGTGTCAACTGTTACCCAGTCAGAGTCGATATTTACTACAACGCCTTGGATGACTGCACCCTTTTCAACGTTGAGGTTTAATTCGCTTTCTTCAAAGAGGGCTGCAAAAGATTCGGTCATGATATACCTGATAAGTCAGCGGTCTTGGATCAGACAAGGCCGGTTTAATTAAGCTTCCACATAGTCCGTAATAAACTGATCTAGCTATGCTTTTGCTGAAAATTCGTTAATTGGCTAACTGCTTGTCGACAAAATGGGTCATCAATTTGAATACTTCATCGATATTCAATTCTGAACTATCAATAATATATGCATCTGCTGCCGGTTTGAGTGGGGCGACCGTGCGCTCCATATCTCTTTTGTCTCGAGCTTGTATATTAGCTAAAATGTCGTTCATTTTAACATCTAGCCCCATCCCCTGCAACTGCTTTACTCGTCGCTCCGCTCGGGATTCAGCCGATGCAGTCAGATAAATCTTGGCTTGCGCCTCAGGGAAAATGGACGTTGCCATATCTCTACCATCTGCAACCAGCCCCGGGGCTTGTGCAAATGCACGTTGACGCTCCAATAGCGCCGCTCTAAGTTCAGGAACTACCGCAACTTTTGAAGCAAACTCTCCTACTCGTTCAGTACGAATGGTTTGAGTAACGTCTTCACCATCAAGCTGGACCACCGTACCTGACTCAGTTGTAACAAACTTTATGTCTAAATTTGTTGCAATTTTTACGCATTGCTCCAGTTCAGAATCCAGGCAATCGAGTAAATCCTGTTGATGTAATGACAGCCCGAGCAGACGATATAGAGCACCCGAATCAAGCAGATGAAATTGATAATGTGCTGCCAGTTTAGCCGCAAGTGTGCCTTTCCCGGAACCACTCGGCCCATCTATGGTAATAATTTGAACTGTCATTAATTTTCCACTTTACCCTATACAGTTTTAGCTAATTTCGAAAAACCTAGTTTAATCGCAGATTTAAGCTGTGCAAGGATTAATTTACTGATAAAAGGTGCACGTGCCTGCAATTCAATGGTATAGGTGACCAAGGTTTTGTCATCATCTTTAGCCTCAAACTCGATAATGCCTAAATGGTGTTTCACCAAAGGGTTTTTCACAATCTGGTATTCGATACGCTGATTCGGTTCCAGCAAGGTAATCTGTTCCCGTAAAGGCTTGACGGGACCAAAACCCATACGGCGTACCGAGCCCACACCATCCGGACGCTCAGGATCATTGGAGTCTTTAATCCGTTCAACCTGAATCGGTGCAAAAGCCACATTGTAGGTGGCATGCTTTGATAGCAAATCAAAAACCTGATCGATGGGTGCGTTAAATTCTTTTTTTACTTGAATAGAATTCATGACTTATCCTGATTTTTATTGACAATACTCATTGTCATTATAGTTTATATGATTTTAATTAATGATTTTGATTATTTAGAGATTTTTCTTGTAACTTCTGCAATTTTTTTTGCTCACGGCGCATCTTGAAAAAATTGCTGAGCTGCTGGGAACACTGTTCTTGCATACACCCTGCCTCATACTCGAAAACATGATTGTAGTAACCGGTTTCAAATAATCGACGCATGCTAATTAAGGAACCTGCTTTCGGTTCAGTTGCACCAAACACGACCTTGGAGACCCGTGCATGAATCAAAGCCCCAACACACATGGTACACGGCTCTAAAGTCACATAAAGTACCGCGTCTTCAGGTAATCGGTAGTTATTCAGATTTGTACAGGCTTGGCGTAAAGCCTGAACCTCAGCATGAGCCGTGGGATCATTTAAAGAAATGGGTGCATTATGTCCTGCGCCAATAATCTGATTTTGACTGACGATGACTGCACCCACAGGAATCTCCTGTTTTGAAGCGGCAATAGCAGCCTGCTCATACGCAAACTGCATCCAGTATTCGTCAGTCAATTGTGTAGCATCAGTCATCTGCTTAACTGATGATACCGTAATGCTTCAACAGATCATTCCAGCTTTGAATATTGGTCACAGGCGGACAGTCAGACAAGATGGTTTTTAAAGAGAAATCACTGCCTTTTATCCATTCCGGAGACAGGTCTTTATCAACCAGACGCGCCCGTACACCTTCGACGAAATCAGGGTGACGAATCTTCCAGTTGGAGATTTGCGTTTCAAGCTCAAAAACTTCATTCCAAGAATGAACACGCTTGCCCCACTGCCATAATAACCAGGTTAATGCTGCTGTAGTAGGCGAACCTTTTTGCAAATTTTCACTCGCTTGACGAAGCCAATCACTGCGTGCATCACTCAGGCCAATAATAGATTCATAGTCATGTTCAAAGTTCACCCCACGGCAAACGCTATGAATGACATCCAGTGAATTTTGTAAAGGTCCGGGACCTACCGGACGGTGCATACTATTTAAAGTATCATCAATGGCACGAAAATCCCCTGCAGGATAATGTCCCCAATCAATATTCAGCACTTTGTCCAGCACATTATCACGCTGCGCATCACAAATATGAGTTGCCCAGCCAATCCCATATGCACCGGCAGAGGTCATAATGGAACCGGTTAAACCAGTAAACAGACCAATCGCGCCTCGATCGGCCAAGAAGCGTGTCGCACCGACATCCGGATACAAGCCGATATTAATTTCAGGCATTGCCAAACGCGAATAAGGCGTCACCAGACGGAATGGTGCAGCCATAAACAGGCCCAGACCACCACCCATCACATAACCTTCACCCCAAACCAGTACTGGCTTGGCATAGTTATGCAGCAATAAATCTAGCGCATATTCTTGTTCAAAGAATTTGTTTGCGGTTGCAACTTCATCATTAATGACCAACTGACGAAGTTTACGGACATCACCACCAGCACAGAAAGCCTTCGGGGTGGTCGAATCCAGCCAGATCGCTTTTACCGCATCATCATGGTGAAAATCTTGGAACACTTCTAAGAGTGCAGTAACGATAGATTCATCTAGGGCATGTAGAGATTTCGGCCGGTTCAGGCGAACAATGCGCCAGCCGTTGATTGCTTCCTCTACAATCAGATCAGGATGATAACTTTTTAGTTCAGGAGATTGTGTCATGCGTCCAGCTGCCAATTGATCGGCTCAATGCCATTTTGTTTCAGATAATTATTTGCTTTTGAAAATACTTTACAACCAAAAAAACCACCACGATTTGCTGACAAAGGAGAAGGATGTGCAGCTTTCAATACCAGGTGTTTATTTTGATCAATACGTTGTCCTTTACGTTGTGCATAGGCTCCCCAAAGGATAAATACGATATGTTCACACTGCTCATTTAAAGCATCAATCACATGATCAGTAAAATCCTCCCATCCACGTTTTTGGTGTGATGTCGGCTGTCCTGCTTCAACAGTCAATACCGCATTGAGCAATAACACACCTTGTTCAGCCCAACGGGTTAAATCACCATGCTTGGGAACAGGAATACCCAGATCAGTATTTAATTCATGGAAAATATTACGTAAAGATGGCGGTAATGCAACCCCTCTTTGTACTGAAAAACTTAATCCATGTGCCTGATTGGGCCCATGATAAGGATCCTGACCCAGAATAACGACTTTAACACGGTTGAAAGGTGTTGTATTTAAGGCATTAAAAATGAGTGAATTAGGGGGATATATAATTTTATCGGCATGTTTTTCAGTCAGCAAGAACTGTTTTAGATCATCCATTTTGGCACTGAGCAAAAAATCGCTCAATGCATTTTTCCAACTTGCATCCAACTGGATTTTATCGAGTTTAGCTTGCTGTTGTTCCGTTAAAGACATACTTGCTTCCTAATTTTTTGACCAGCCCAAACTTTTTTCATTTTCTTCAAATTTGTACTTGAAGATCGACCGCTGGATTCTGGAATTTAATGCCTTGTTGTAATTTTTCATACATTCCAGGATCTGCCCATTCCGCTTGGACCTGTTCAGAAAATACAATCTGGTCAAGACTGAGCACACCCATTTGTTCATTTTCAATATCTTCAATAAAGCTTTGCGCATAACCGGTATCGGTTTCATGCACAATCACCGAATAAATCTCTACGTCGCCTTCCCCATTTTGGGTAATGGTCGATGCAAGCACCTGTTGTGCCAGATAGAAGAAAATGCGTGAGAACTGTTCTGCAGAAGGTGAAACAGGTAAAGATACCCAGCGGGCACTAAATTTTTTGCAAGCGGCTATATATTCAGCATCATCATATTGCCAGAAGCAGATCGCATGATCAAAACTGTCAAAAATATCTTTGATTACGCCTTTTAATAATCCGAAATCATAGACCATTTGACCATGATCAAGCTTGGACGCTTTAAGCAACAATTCCACTTTATAGCTATGACCATGAATCGAACGCTTACAGCGATCCGATGTGCAGTTTCGCACAATATGAGCATTTTCAAACTTAAATAACTTACGAATTAACATGTGCCGTGATGCAATCAAAAATCTGTGAATTAAATTTGATTATAAAGCAAAAGTGAAAGTTATAAAGCAAAAGTGAAATTCTGAACATTAATTTTACTGTTCAATAGCATTGAAGAAACACATGCAGTTGAATGGATGTGTTTCTCATTTTTCATCATATCTCGGGATCTGATTAGAATGGAGCCATGCTGCGAGATGCGATATACACCGACTTATCTTTTCGTACCAGATCACTACTGAACTGGCGTTTACGTCCACCGAGCTGCACTTCAATTTTGGCTTTAAAATACGCAGATTTTACATCTAACAGATTGTTTGCTTCACTTCTCACTTCGGCACTGACCTGACTAAAAGGTTCGATGCCCCATAACTCATTCACACTGGAAAAATGCTCCAACTTGGCTTGGCGCTGTTGTAAAACCTGCTGCACCACTTTGATATCCAGCTTAGGATCAAGACTGGCCAACAGCATCGCCGGAGCTGTATTAATGTTTATCTTGCTATCCATGGTTGGAACAGCACTGACATAATCAGCAATTTGCTGATATTTTTTCCCCTCAAAGCCACGTACCAGTTTCAGTTCTTCCACATTATGGAATTTACTGTTTGCCGGTAAATAACCTTGTGCCAATCCCTGATAATAACTGGCTTCTGCACCCATCGAGCCAATGGTTTCATTATCGGCATCTTGCCAGTCAATCACTGCCTCACTTAACTTTTCAGGTAATCCCACACGTAGCAGCAGTTTTTCAAACCATACTTTTGCCTGAGGATTGGACGTACCATCCATATTCACCAAGCTGTTTAAATTAAATTTGCCTGATTGATCCTCTAAAGTGCCCGCAATAAAACCGTCCTCTACAGGAAAAGCCGGCATCGGTTTGGCCCAGTTTTCCTGTAAATGATCAATAGCACCCGCATTTTCAGCATCATCGACCAAAAGCTCTGAAAAAAAGGCTTCAGCACTTTTGGCATATAGCAAGGATTGATTTTGGCGCATCAAATATGCCGTATTTTCAGCTGTATTGGCTTGTCTTTTGGCAATGGTCGCAACCAGGATGGTGGCTAATGCCACCATGACCAAAATCGTAATTAAGGCAACACCCTGTTGCGGCTTTATGTTCAATTGGACCAAACCTTATAATGTAGAGTTATTTGTATCGCTATTTGCATTGTTATTTGAAGTGCCAGTTTGCTGTTTTAAATAATCGGTATTTAATAAACTGAAAATCCACTCATAGGACACATCTTTGACGGTCAGTTTAATTTTAATGCCCTTCGGCAAGATCTGTTTTTGCGTGACATCGTTTAAATCTACCTGACCCTCTGGCCATGCATTGAGTTCATTCGGATTCAACACCACAATTTGAAACTGGTCAACATCATTTAACAGCACACTGGATTCAGGCTGATCCCGCCCTGTACTGTTTAAATTACGGTATTTCAGTCGGTACAGTTTCTTTTCATCGGCACGATATTGATATTCCACACGCTCATCCGGAGAAATACCTTGCTGTAAAGGATCAGTGACCCCGGTTTTACTAAAATTAAATCGACCATTTTGCAAAACCAAAGCAGGCTGAATATCGCCATTGATATTGGCATTCAGTGGCACAACCTGAACGGTGTCACGCAGAATCTGCTGGTAGGCTTCCTGCAACTGACCCAAATTGATCTCATGTTCAGCATTACGGTCTTTGACTTTAATTAAATAATCAAAGACTTTCCAGCCCAACGCGGAAAGCACACTAAAGATGGCAATTGCCACCAAAAGTTCAACCAAAGTGAAACCTTTTTTATTTTTTGCAGTCTGCTTTTTCATGCTTTGGCCTTCGGGTTGAAGAAAACCAAATGCGTCACTCCTGATTCAACCTTGCCAGTTTCCACATTAAACAAACTGACCTGTACTTCTATGCGTTGTACATTCGGACTAATGGTCGATTGTGCAGATTTGTCAATTTGCCAGGTTTCACCTTGCTGGGTGACCTGTTTGGATTGGGTTCCCTGCAACCATTCCTGATTGATTTCCATCACGGCGACTTCATTCAAGGCCACGAATTGCGCCTTGGTTCTTAAAATGGCATTGGATGTTGCCTGGGTGTATTGCATCGCCACTTTGGTAAAAGCAATTGCAGCAGTGGCAAAAATCGCCAAAGCAACCATGACTTCCAGTAGCGTAAAACCTGAGCAGCGATGAGTGAAACGCTGTTTCACCGCTGCGCAAGACAAAGAGCTATGCTCGGAGTGAAGATTAAGTCGAGTAATACTCGACCTGAGAGGTGCTTCCTCGCAAGAAAGTCCGAAAGCTGTGCTTGAGGAGCAGCAATAAATAAACTGCTGTTTCGATGCTACACATAAGTAAGAGCTATGCCTGGAGTATCTAGCTTGCATTGATTTTACCCAGATGATCAATCTCGATTTCTTCGCCAATCGGACGCTGTTCAAAATAAAATTGAATTCGTACCGGCTTGGTCTCACCATTGCCCAGCCACAACAGCTGCGGTGCATTCGAATTCAATAAATCCTCATTATTGGCATTTTCATAAGCATGATCGAGTGAAGTGATGCTAAAAGAAACATGCTCGGGTAAAGCCCTTTGAGCAAATTCCGCATATGGTTGCCATTTTTTGTTTTCTTCAACAATTTGCGGGGCTACGGTTTGAATGGAAGGAATGATGTATTCAACCACCCCGTAACGGAATGGTGATACATCTGTCGCGCTGTGCACATCTAGGGCGAAAATGCGCGCCTGATCATTGGCTTCACGGTTAATCCTGCGTAAATCCATAATAAACACTTCCCGTGCCTGCATCGCTTTACGCTGGTCTACCCCGTTAATATTGGTCAAAATTAAAGAAGCCATGATTGCCATAATCACAATGACCACCATCAACTCGATTAAGGTAAAACCACGAACTGATAATGGTCGGATTGGCTTCATAGCATACCTTTAAGCAAACTGTTCCGCAGAACTGACCTGTTTTGGCATTGCCAGTGCCTGATCAATATAGGCTACGCGCAATGTGTCACGTGAACCCAAATAACGCTGGTAAAAACTGGAATTTAGAATAGCCGCAGCACCATGAGTTAGGGCCCAAATAGAGGCCAGATAATCGCGTGTCGACATGCTGCTTTGAATACTTTCCAGATAGCTTTCAGTCATACGGATAATAATCCGTAAACGCTGTTTTCTCACCTGATACAGTTCACTAAATAGTAGATTAATCCCAATACCGGTCGTAGACAAACGTTCTTCAATTTGATGGAACAGTACCGTGCGCTCAGGATGATGTAAATGATGCAACATAAAGAATGCCAGATGCTCGGGAAAAGCCTTCTCTGCATCCTTAATCATCTCGAGCAACATGTTCTCATTACGAATAATCAGAAGCATGTACAGTTCATCTTTACTCTGGAAATGCTTATATAGAGTTCCCTTCGCCAAATCGAGTTCTGCTGCCAACGCATCCAGTGTCATCCCTGATTCGCCATTTTCTAACAGCAACTGCTCTGCAACCTGAAAAATTAACGCTTCTCTTGCTCGAAACTGAGCCTGACGATCCATCTTCACTCTGTAATTCTCTTCTGCGCTTATATCAATTTAATTTATTTACTTTAAATTAAGGAGGTTTTCAAAGTTTTGCATTGTAATGAAAGCAATTTCCTCAACAGACTTATCATATACATCACTTAGGGCTTTGGCTACATAAGGCACGTATTTTGGTTCATTAGATTTTCCTCTATATGGCATCGGTGCCAGATAAGGACTATCGGTTTCAATCAGCACCCGATCTAGTGGAACCTGCTTGGCCACATCACGTAAATCCTGCGCATTTTTAAAAGAGACAATTCCGGAAAATGACACATAATAACCACAATCCAGCACAGCTTTTGCGGTTTCCCAGTCTTCAGTAAAACAGTGCAAAATACCATGCGTGGATTTTTCAGCCCGAATGATATCGACTGTATCGTGTTTCGCTGCACGGGTATGCACCACCACCGGTTTTTTTACTGCCTGTGAGGCATGAATATGGCGGGCAAAACATTCTTTTTGTTCATCAATAAAATCGGTGCTATGAAAATAATCCAGGCCGGTTTCACCAATCGCCCAGACCTTTTCAGGCTGTGCCAGTTCAATCAGATAATCTGTAGTTGCACGCGCCATAGTTTCGGGATCTTCACAGGGATGAACACCGACACTGTAACCTACATCAGCATGGCGTGAGGCAATTTTAGCCAGCTCGATATGGTCATCCAGATCAACAGAGATCGTCATGAATTTGAATACCCCTGCTTCACGCGCCTGAGCTAATGCCAAGTCCAGATTGCCATCATAAGGCGTTAGATCCAGCATGGTTAAATGGCAGTGAGTATCTACAAACACAGTGATTTCCTAAATCTTTTAAATATCTACATAGTGTAACTAGTTCGACCTTCAGACTTAAGGCCTGTAAGCAACTTTTCAGCTTCTGATTTGTAATAAACGCCTTTTTCTCCGGTCAATTGCATACCAAAACCTTGTAATTTGATGCCATTTTGTTTTTGGGAGACCCAGATGACCTTGCCTGTTAAAGGAATTTTCTGTGATTGTTCGGGTAAGGTTGCCAGCACAAACACTTCTTCACCAAGCTTAACCGGCTGTTTGGTCGGAATAAACAATCCTCCACCGATAACATAAGGCATATAGCTGGCATACAGAGTTTCTATATCCGGGATATTGGCATGAATAATACCGCCCATACGTGGTTGCATTTTTATTCCCCTTAAAAATATTTAAATGTTCATTAGTTTTATACACAATTGATCAAGCACTAAATTGCTTTGTACATTTTGCTCAATATATTGTTTAGCTTGCTGCAAATCAGAATAAACCGCAAATAAAAATTCCAAGGTATATTGTTCGGATAATACACTCAAATCAAGATCGGAATTTTTAACTTGCTGACTGAGCTTGACACAAATTAAATCTGACAACAAGTATTCAAACATTTGCGCAAAGTCACTAAAATTTAAGACTTTATTCCACTTGGTCGCGATCGCCATCGGCATATTTTTTTGCGTGACCAGTTTTTGCCAATCCGTTAAAAATTCTTGTCGCTTATTTAACCATTCCGTTTCAGCCAGCTGCATCGCCTGTAATGGCATCTGATTAGATAAATTCATCAACAGTTGTTTTTGCATTTGATCTAAATTGGGTAAATGCTCGGTTAAATACGCATCTGCTTGCGAAGAAGAAATACGGTCCAGCGCAAAATGCTGCAAGCGGCTACGAATCGTGGCTGGAAGTTTTAAGTAATGATCAGCCAGTAAAATAATCACTACCCGATCACCCGGCTCTTCCAAGGTTTTGAGTAATGCATTGGCAGAGGCGATATTTAAAGCTTCTGCCGGTTCAATCACAATCACACGCCAGCCATCTACAGTTTGCTGCACAAAGGGCAATAAATCACGGATTTTTTCAATCCTGATTTTGGCATTCTGCTTTTTATTGTCTTCATCTGTGCTGATATGAACATAGTTGGGATGGGTATCAGACTTTAACCACAAACAACTGCCACATTCACCACAAGGGGCATTATTTTCATGACGATTGGCACATAGCACCCAAGCCAAAAAATATTGTGCAAAAGCTTCCTTGCCACAGCCTTTTTTACCATAAAAAAGTAGGCCATGCCCCAGTTTGGGAAAGCGTCCGGTCAAGGTCTCCCAAACCGTTTGCTGCCATGGGTAGACTTGTGCCGCAACATTATTTTGCATGGAGGAGTCCACCTTATTCGAAGCAAGAAACATCCATCTGATTTAAACGGTCTAAATCTGCCTGTGTATCGACACCCGGTGGCAAGTTGGCTTCTGCAACGGCAATGGCAATACGGTGACCATTTTCCAGTACACGTAATTGTTCCAGACTTTCCAGTTTTTCCAGCTCACCCATATCCCAGGACACATATTCTTGCAGCAAATTCACACGGTAAGCGTACAGCCCCAAATGACGGTATGCCTGCTGATGTAATTGCTGAACTTCTTGTTTGGCACCATCACGGTCATAAGGAATCGTGGCACGGCTAAAATACAAAGCCTGGTTATATTTGGACATAACCACTTTTACAATACTGTCGCGCTGAAACTCTTCCAGACTATGAATCGGCTCACAGAGTGTCGACATGGAAGATTCAGGTTGTGATTCCAGTAATTGCGCCACCTGCTGCACCAATTGAGCCGGAAGCAGAGGTTCATCACCTTGTACATTGACAATAATGTCTTCGCTGTCCCAGCCTTTAATGCGGGCAACTTCACTTAAACGGTCGGTACCAGAAGGATGATCTGCACTTGTAATAACAACATCCACGCCTTCTGCACGGCAAACTTCTGCAATACGCTCATCATCGGTTGCAACACATAAATCATCAAAACCAGCCACCTTTTTTGCCTGATCCACTACACGTAGAATCATTGGACGACCGTGAATTTCCAATAGCGGCTTGCCCGGCAAACGGGAACTTGCAAAACGTGCTGGAATAACAATATGTTTCATAAACAATGAACCTTAAGAAATTTGAATACCGAGTTGCTGTAACTGTTGATGCAAAACATCATAGCACTGTGGCGAAAGCACTGCTTCAACAGGAACCACCCAGATTTCCCGTTTAAAATTTGGATTTTGCTTTAATAATGGCAGCAGTTTTACTGCATCTTTTTCCGTGGTAATAATGGGATTGTTATCTTCAAACTGCAGATCCGTAATTTCATAATCATAGTGATCAGGAAATTCATGGCACTGAAACTGATGAATCCCCATGGAATCTAAAGTGCTGTAAAAACGCTGTGGAAAACCGATACCAACCACGGCATAAAAATTATCCGTCGGATTAAAAGATCTTTCATCTACCGCATCATTAAGCAAATAAGGCGCAGCAATTTCTAAATGCATATTCAGCGCAGAATTTGGCTGACTGGCATGCTCAATAACGGTTGCTGTGGTTAAGCGGCTTGGCGGTTCGCGTAAATATCCTTCAGGCAATAACTTCTGATTACCCAGACCACGACTCTGATCCAGCACAATCCACTCAATTTGTCGTGCTAAAGCCCAGTGTTGCAAACCATCATCACTGATAATTAAATCCAGCTCATGTCTGGACAACAGATATTCGATACTATGCTGCCGGTTTGATCCCACTACCATGGGCACACCGGTAGACTGCACAATCAGACAGGGTTCATCCCCTGCCACTTCAGGAACTGACTCCAAATCCACATAAGCAGGAAAAGGTCCTTTTCCACCGTAACCGCGACTGATGACACCGACACGAACATTTTGACTTTGTAGATAATTGACCAGCTGAATCAGCAATGGTGTTTTACCGCTGCCACCAACGGTAATATTGCCAATCACCATCACCGGAACTGGCGATTGATAGCTGGTTTTAACGCCACATTGGTACAGTTTTTTATTCAGTAAAAAACCACCACGATAAATCCATGACAAAGGTCTAAGCACAATCAACCACTTGGCCTGTCTATTCCAAGCATCTTGAATAAATTGTGCAAATGACATAGATCAATTTTCCTCGAAATTACGCTGATGCAGCTGATAGTAAGCCCCATGTTGGGCTATCAATTCTGCGTGCGTACCCTGCTCGACAATTCTACCGTTGTCCATTACCACAATGCGATCTGCATTTTCAATGGTTGATAAACGATGGGCAATCACAATCGTTGTCCGGTCTTGCATGGCTGCATCAAATGCTTTCTGGATAAAATACTCTGATTCATTATCCAGTGCACTGGTGGCTTCATCCAGAATCAGGATTGGTGCATTTTTCAAAATGGCACGTGCAATGGCAATACGCTGGCGCTGTCCACCTGAAAGATTCAGGCCTTGTGCGCCAAGTTGCGTATCATAACCTTGTGGCAAAGCCATAATAAAATCATGTGCATAGGCAGCTTTTGCAGCTGCAATAATTTCTGCATCAGTGGCATTTTCAAGCTGCCCGTAGGCAATATTTTCACGTACAGTGCGATTAAACAACACCACCTGCTGGTTCACCATGGCAATTTGTGTACGTAAAGTATTAATTTCCAGCTCTTGGATGGCATACTGGTCTAAATAAATATTGCCTGAACTCAACTCCTGAAAACGTACCAGCAAATTGACCAGAGAAGTCTTACCTGCTCCTGAACGCCCCACCAAGGCAATGGTTTCACCCGCCTTGACGTCAAGGTTAAAATCATGAATCGCATGATGACCATCTGGATAAATTAAATTAGCCTGCTGAAATTGGATATTGCCTTTCAGCATTGGCGTAGCCGTACCGGTATTTTGCTCTTCCGACAAATCCAGCAACTCAAAAACGGAATGTGCTGCGGCCATGCCACGTTGTAATTTTTCATTGACATCGGTTAAAGCTTTAATTGGCTTGCTCAACATCCCTGCTGCAGTAATATAAGCAACGAATTCACCCGCGCTGGTATCACGTAAAATTTCTGGTCGTAACGCAATCCAGATAATAATTGCCATGGCGATCGACATAATCAACTGTACAATCGGGCTATTCAGTTGCTGTACCACCACCATTTTTAAACCGCGTCTTAAATTTTCCAGCGAATTGTCACGGAAACGCGTTTGTTCGTAGTCTTGTCCGCCAAAACCTTTAACAATTAAATTCCCATTCACCGTTTCCTGTACCACATGGTTAACATCACCCATAGTATCCTGAACTTGCAGGGATAATTTACGCATGCGTTTTGAGGCTTGACGAACCAGCAACCCCATCAGTGGAGCAAAAATCAGAATAATAAAAGTAAGTCGCCAATTGCTATATAGCAGATACCCTAACAATCCGAGGGTAATCAGACCTTGTTGTACAATGGTTTTTAGAGATTCAGATGAAGCAGCCGTTAATTGCTCCACGTTATACATGATTTTAGCGGTGATATGCCCGCTGGTATTATCCAGATAATATTGCGATGGAAGCTTAAGCAGTTTGGCAAAAACTTCCTGACGAATATTAAATACCAAATTCCGAGAGATGACTGCGGTATAATAGCCCCCAACAAAGGAACCTAAACCGCGAAAGAACATCAATAAAATAACCAGAAAAGGAAATATAGAAGTAAAGCCTTGATCTCGATTCTGGATAGCGGTAATAATTTTTTCCAGTAATTTTGCAATAGATACTTCCGTTGCCGCACTAATTGCAAAACCGATAAAAACCAGTATCGCTACACCCCAAAAAGGCTTCAGATAGCCCAAAAGACGTAGATAGACTTTAAAATCCTGCTTCACTCATAACCCCTAGACGGAACTTTGGTACTAATATTGACGTTAACAAAACCTAACTGTCCTGCTACATCCATCACACGAATTACATCCTGATGCGTTGCCTTGGCATCCGCAGCAATAACAAACATTAAATCACATCGATCATTGGAAATCTGTTTAATTGCAGTACTTAAATCTACAACATCTTTGCTGGCAATTGATTGTCCATTAATGGAATAGTGACCAGAAGCATCCACTACTACTTCAATTTTATGATCATACTGTTTAGGGGGCACGCCTTGCGCATCAGGCAAGGTTAAATTCATGCGGCTAAACTGGTTGAACGTGGTAGATAACAGTAAAAAAACCAGGATAAACAGCAAGCAGTCAATCATGGGGGTTAAATTAATATGAATATCTTCAACTTGTGTGCGTTTGAATTTCATTTTTCACCACCTTAACCTGCTTTTCTAATATCTTGTTCTTGATCTGTAGAATTTTGATAGAAAAGTGCTGCATGAAATAAGGTCGATTGCTGCTCAAGCTCTGCAATATATTCTTGTACTAAACGCTGAAAAAAGCGATAGGCAAACAGTGCAGGAATGGCAATAAACATCCCTGCTGCCGTGGTAATCAACGCTTTGGAAATACCAGGAATCATTAAAGTAGGATTGCTATTGGTGCCTAAATCAATCACCAAGAAGGATTCGATAATGCCCAGTACGGTACCCAACAAACCCAATAATGGTGCTACCGCACTTAAGGTTCCCAAGAAGTTGATGTTTTTTTCCAGATAACCAATTTCTTGGGAAGCAGTGGTTTCCATTTGTGCACGGGCAAATTGTTCATTTTGATTTTTACTTTGGTAACCCGCCATAAAAATGCGCCCCAAAGTACTGCTTTGCAAGGCTTTATCCTGCTGTAACTGCTGGATAACTGCATCAGTATTTTGCGCAGAGTTTAGCAACAATGCCTTAGGCAAAATCATTGATTTTTTTAAGCGAATAAAGCGTTCAATCGTAATCGCCAGAGTAAAAATTGAACATAAAACAAGGGGAAGCATGAGCCACCCACCCGCCTTAACTAATTCCCACATATGTTTTCCCCAATAAAAATTTTAAAAATTATTCTGCAAAGCAGATATTTAATATCCCATCCAATTCATCAAGTGAATGGTATTGAATGACAAGTTTCCCCTTGCCTTGTTTATTATGATCAATTTTCACATCTGCGCTGAAACGCTCTGCCAGCCGCTGTGTCAGTTGCTGAATATCGGGTGCAATTTCAGCTTTCGGTTTTTCTTGTTTTGGCGTATTCAAGTCGCGCACCAGTTGTTCGGTTTGGCGTACAGATAAACTTTTCTCAATCACATGCTCTGCAACCTTAAGCTGATCTTTAGCCTTTAAAGTCAGAATAGCACGCGCATGTCCCATATCCAGCAAACCTTGCTGCATGAAGTCTTTTACCGATTCAGCCAGTGTCAGTAAACGCAATAAGTTACTGACTGTAGTACGCGCCTTACCGACAGTATCGGCAATTTCCTGATGACTTAAACCAAATTCTTCATGAAAACGCTGTAAGGCCATCGCCTGATCGATCGGGTTTAAATCCTGACGTTGAATATTTTCAATCAATGCCAAGGCAATGGCAACCTGATCATTCAAGTCACGAACAATTGCCGGAACTTCTGTCAAACCCGCCAGTTGTGCTGCGCGCCAACGACGCTCACCGGCAATAATTTCATAGGGATGCTTTTCATCATCAATTGGACGAATCACAATCGGCTGCATCACCCCATGCTTTTCAATCGATGCTGCCAGCTCCTGAAGATCTTGCTCATGAATAAAACGTCGCGGTTGATATTCACCGCGCTTGAGTAAATGGACATTAATCTGTTTCAGCTGACCATGGTCTAACGCTTGAGCTTCCATTTGTAATTTTTCTTTCTGGATTGAGCCAAGCAAGGCATCCAGACCACGACCTTTTGCTAATCCGCGTTTTTTTGTGGTCATGCGTTACTTCCTTTTTTTACTTTACTTTTCTTTAACATTTCAGCTGCCAGATTCAGGTAAGCAACTGCACCCTTGGAGCTTTTTTCAAAATAGATAATCGGCAAACCATGTGCAGGAGCTTCAGCTAAACGTACATTACGCGGAATCACCGTATCGTAGAGTTTTTTACCAAAATACTGCTCCAGCTCTTCTGAAACATCACGGGTTAAAGCATTACGTGCATCGTACATAGTGCGCAAAACGCCCACGATTTGCAGATCCGGATTTAGGGCTTGCTGAATACGGTCAATGGTTTGGGTTAAATCCGCTAAACCTTCCAGAGCATAGTATTCACATTGCATCGGAATCATGACGCCCTGCACTGCTGCCAAAGCATTCACCGTAATCAGACTTAAGCTGGGCGCACAGTCAACAATAATATAATCAAAAGAAGATTCAATTTCTTGCAATGCTTCACGCAAAATATATTCGCGGCCATCCTGTTCGGCAATCGCCAGCTCTACACCCGCCAAATCGCGGTTAGCCCCGAGAACTTTATAACCGACTTCTGCTTTGGTAATTGCAGTCTCAATCGGAACTTCACCCAACAACACATCAGTAACCGAATATAGAAGATCGTTTTTCTGGATCCCGGACCCCATCGTGGCATTGCCTTGTGAATCCATATCCACAAGTAAAACGCGCTTTTTCAAAACAGCTAACGATGCTGCCAAATTTACTGCGGTTGTGGTTTTACCTACGCCACCTTTTTGGTTCGCAATCGCAATAATTTGTGCCATGGTGACCCCAATCCTTCGAAAAAATTAAATATGTTTCAATAAAAGCAAGTGACGTTGTTCGTCTAAACGCGGAACTTTCAGTTCAATAATCTCAAAACTGAATTCATTTTTTAAAGCCTCTACTTCATCCGCAGGGATTAATCCTTTCATCGATGCAATAATACTGTGCGCATGCATAAAAGGTTTAGAAGCAGTGACAAAATCGGTTAAAGAGGCAAATGCCCGACTGGTAATGACATCGAACTGACCCAGTTCCTGAATGCTTTCTTCGTTTTCGACGCGCGTCTGTACAGCAATAACATTTTGTAGTTTTAAATCGGCAATAAACTGTTTCAGGAAACGGATTTTTTTACCGTTCGAGTCTAGCAACACACACTGACGTTCAGGCTGGCATAATGCAATGATCATGCCTGGCATACCTCCACCAGTTCCGATATCCAGCAAGCGGCCTGGAGGCAAATCTTTCAAAATACTCAAGCTATCCAGCAGATGCTTGACCAGCATCTCTTTCGGATCACGAATCGCGGTCAAGTTATATGCTTTATTCCACAGTACCAAAGCATCCTGGTATTTGAGTAATAAATTTAAAGCCTCATCGCTAAGCTCCAAACCCAAAGCTTGACTACCCTGCTTAAGTTCTTTGAAAAACTGGTGCATATACAAATAACGTCTCGAAAAGTTAATGGAAGTATACCGATTTATACAACAAGTCACAGTAGCTTGTGCTTAGTGAATATGCACTTAATCGTACAAGCCTTGCTTAATTTGTTGATCCAGTACATTTAATCGCTCGGGAGTGCCAACATCTACCCAGACACCCTGCATTTTGGATGCAGAAATTTGCTGTTCAAGCATCGCTTGCTTTAATAAAGGTGCTAGTGGTCGTTTACCATTTTCCAGGCCTGCAAACATCGCAGGATGAATCACTGCAACGCCACTATAGGTCAGTGCTTCACCTTGCTGTGCTTGATCAAAAGTATAAGCTCGGCCATCAGCAAGGATAAAGTCACCTTTGGGATGTTGAGCCGGATTATCAACAAACACCAGATGAGCAAGATCGTCCTGCAATTTCACATCAAATAAGGTCGCAAAATCCATGGTGGTCCAGACATCACCATTGACCAGGATAAAAGGTTCTTCACCCAAAAGCGGTAAGGCATTAATAATCCCCCCCGCAGTTTCCAGTCCTTCACCTTCATGTGACCACAAGATATTGACGCCAAACTGGGCACCATCTCCCAAAGCTGAGGCCAGTTTTTCGCCCAACCAGGCCGTATTGATGACAATTTCAGTGACACCAATACTTTGCAGTTTTTCAATATGCCAAACAATAAGCGGTTTGCCACCCACTTCCAGCAAGGGTTTTGGCGTATGCAGGGTTAGTGGACGCATGCGGTTACCCAGCCCCGCAGCAAGAATCATGGCTTTCATTTATGCAGCAACCTCATAACGACCATATTTGGCTTCAAATTTCGGCATCACCTGAGTTTGAATAAACTGCATAAAGGGTTGCAGTTCTGCATAAGGCTGACTTTCTTCCAGTAAATACCACATCACGCGCGGTAAATCTTTGAGATAACCTGATTTTCCATCACGCTCAAACAGACGCACAAAAATACCCAAAATTTTGATATGACGCTGAATCGCCATCATGTCGGCATCTTTTTTAAACTGCTCAAAATCACGGTCCTGTTTTGCCGATTCAGGCAACAGATCATAGAAGGTTTTAAACCATGTATAAACACGGTCAGCATTCCATTGCACATAGGCATCGCGGGTAATTGAAATCAGGTCATAGGTATCTGCGCCAATCACAGCATCCTGAAAGTCAATCACCCCCAGATCGGTTTCGCCTGCAATTTTCATCAGGTTACGGCTATGGAAGTCGCGATGTACAATGACTTGCGGTTGGGCCAAAGCCGCGTTGGCTAAAATGGCAAAGGTTCGTTTAATTAAGGCACTTTCTTCTGCTGTTGGCTGAATCTGCAATGACGGCAACATCCAGTCGGTCAACAGTTCCATTTCAGAAATCAGTTTTTCATAAGAATAATTTGGAAAATGATTTGTCCCATCAATGGCTTGTAATTGAATCAGCTGTTTAAAACTTTGCGCATAATAAGCATCTACAGTTTGCTCATTCAGCAAAGTCGAAAGTAAGACATCACCAAAATCTTCCAGTAGCAAGAAGCCCAACTCTAGGTCTTTGGCAACAATATGCGGCACACGCACACCATTATTATCAAAAAATTCATCGATCGTCACAAAAGGCCCACAATCTTCTTTTTCTGGTGGTGCATCCATGAGCATAAATGTTTTATTATTCAATTTGATTCGTGCATAACGACGGAAGCTTGCATCGCCTGCCAAAAAATGCGTCTCAAATTGATCTGAACCAAGTACAGATGTAATCCATGTTTGTATCAATTGTTCACGTTGTGTATTCATTTGCGATAAATTCTAATACAGGCTGAGTTTTTAAAGTGCTAAGTGTAGCCACTTATCAACTTTTTCTCTATGATGCGAGAATAATTAATTGCGATTAAGCATACTTGGTTAATGATACAAATGAAGCATCAGTTTAAATTTAATCCTTTAGCGACTGCTATTTTAACCCTTTTATGTGGCAGCTCGATCTCAAGCTATGCTGAATCTACAATTCCAGCTTCGACTGTCGACAACCAAAAAATGAAAGACAGTATTCAGGAGTCATATCCTGGACAACAATTTTTTGAACAATACTATGTAGACAAATCAGCACCTGAAGCTCAACAACGTCAAGGGCAGTATTTGAGCTCTGCTTATTGCAAAGGTGCCTGGATTACACCAATCAGTCCGGAGACCAAAGCTGCAGATCCAGACAATGCCACATCTACAGTGACTGCAGATTATGGTCATTTTGACCCGAATGGCGACTCTGTTCTTGAAGGCAATGTATTAATTGACCAGCAAGGCCGCCAAATTCGTGCCGATAAAATCACCATCGACCAGACCCAAACCTACGCCAATGCACAAGGTCGCGTGCAAATGGCACAAGCCGGCTTACTGGCACAAAGTGACCAGATCAATTACAACTTAAAGACCCAGCAAGGCGATTTAAATAACAGCTTTTATATTTCTGAAGAGCAGCATGCACATGGCCGTGCAGAAAAAATTGCCCGCACTTCAGAAAATGTAGTGGTGATGAATAACGCCACCTACAGCACCTGTCCACCCGATGAAAAACCAGGCTGGAAAATTCAGGCTGATAAAATTACCTTAAATAAAGAAACCGGACGCGGTGAAACGCGCGGCACCAAACTTTATGTCAAAGAAGTACCGGTGCTTGCAGTACCTTATTTCAACTTCCCGATTGATGACCGTCGCACTACCGGTATTTTGACCCCAGGTTTTGGATTTACCAACGATGGTGGCGTAGAACTTACAGTTCCTGTTTATTTAAACTTGGCACCTAATTACGATGCAACCCTTACACCGCGCTATATCGGTAATCGAGGCGCAATGCTTGAAGGCGAATTCCGCTATTTAACAAAAAATTACGGCACTGGCAGAGTATCGGGCGGCTACTTGGCTGCAGATAACGAATACAATGACCAAGACCGTAAAGGCTTACAATTCTTACATAACTGGCAAATCAACAACCAGTTTTCTACCAATATTGAATATAACTATGTTTCAGATAAAGACTATTTCTCTGATTTAAATAACAATCCCAACTCAAAAACAGAATTAAACTTGCGCCGTGCCTGGCAGCTCAATTACGGCAATGGAATTCCAGGATTATCTGCACAACTCAAAGTTGAAAATTTCCAAACGCTCGATAATACCGTTTCATCTGTAGACCGCCCTTATGCACGTCTGCCACAATTTTTATTGAATTATAAAACTGGCAATCCCTTAGGTTTGCAATATGAATTCAATAATGACACCGCTTACTTTAAAAAAGATATTACTGATTTCAATAGCCCAAACAACGAACCAAGCGGTACCCGTATTTACAATGATTTTGCAGTGCGTTACAACTATCGTACTCCTTGGTCATTTATGATTCCTGAGATTTCACTGCGCAATATAAATACCGTATATGATCAAAATACAATTGCTGCTCAGAATATTAGCTCATCAGATGAAACAAAGACCGTCACCGTCCCCCAATTCACTTTAGATACCGGTTTAACCTTTGAAAAAGAAGGTAAATATCTGCAAACACTTACTCCTCGCGCTTTTTATGCCTATGCACCGTATAAAAACCAGGATGGGCATCCAAACTTTGACTCGGCTCCTGCATCCATCAATTATGATCAGTTATTCAGTCCACGTCGTTTCTATGGACATGACCGTTTAGAAGACAATAATTTCCTGTCTTTAGGACTAAGTTATAGCCTGTTTGATGAAGTAGGTTTGGAACGCTTGAAAACCAGCGTGGGTCAAAGCTTCTTTTTTGAAGATCGCCGGGTAACGCTAGAAAATGAAACTGATCAGTTTGATACTGAACGTCGTACCGGCCCTATTTTAAGTGTATCTAGCCAACTGTCACAAAATTTCACCGTTGGTGCAAATTCCGCATGGATGTCGAATGGCGATAATGCACAGCGTGATCTGCAATTGTATTACACAGGTAATCAGGGAAATCTTTATAATCTGGGTTATTTCTACCGCAAAGACATTCCGAACCGTCAAGACCAGTATGATCAGGTTGTCGCATCATTCATTCAACCTGTAGCAAATAACTGGCGTATTTTAGGTCATGCCCAATATGACATGGACAATAATGTCGCTCGCGAGTATTTACTCGGTGTAAATTATGAGTCCTGTTGCTGGGGCATTTCAGTGTATGGCCGCTCTTACTATAATGACCTAGACAACGTGAATGATGATGGTGTTTCACCTAAACGTGCCATTATGGCGGAAATTAGCCTCAAAGGCTTAGGCGGTTTCAACAACAAGCTTTCATCTTTACTAGAAAACCGTATTTTAGGTTTCAATAATATTAATCAATCTTGGACACAACGTTAATGAAGACAATACAGTTAAAACATTTTTTTAAAGCGACTGCACTTGCTTTAGCCTTATCTTCATCAATGACTACATTTGCTCAATCCTCAGATGAAGTGGTTGCAGTGGTAGATAACAGTGTCATTTTAAAAAGTGATTTAGAACAAGGTATCGCAGAACTCAAACATCAACTAGAAACACAAAAAAAACAGCTGCCACCAGAACAATATTTACAGCAACAGGTACTTGACCAACTCATTATTCGTCAAGCACAACTTGAACAAGTTAAACGCTACAATATCAAGCCAAATGAAAGAGAACTGAATGAAGCGGTGCTTAAGGTCGCAGATCAATCTGGAAGCAAAAGTTTAGAAGCCTTCCAGCAAAAGCTTGACGGTATTGCACCAGGGACTTACGAATCCTTGCGCAATCGTATTGCAGAAGATTTAGCAATTAATCGCCTGCGTCAACAAGTGGTGATGTCCCGTATTAAAATTAGCGATCAGGATGTAGAAAACTTCTTAAAGACGCCACAAGGTCAAGCTGCTTTAGGGAACCAAGCGCATGTTATTCATATCCGTGTATCTGGTGATGACCAAGCAGCCTTAGAAAAAACTGCAAAACTTGTCAAAGCTGAACTGAATAACAGCAATGATGTTAAAGCGATTGACCAAAAGTTCACTACCAAGACAGTTAAAGTGGAGGGTGCAGATATGGGCTTTAGAAGCCTGTCTGATATCCCGGCTGAACTGGCAGCCCGTGTAAGTACGCTGCAAGAAGGTCAGACTACAGACCTGATTCCAGTGCGAGACGGTATTCATGTGTTAAAATTGATTGAACGTAAAGGTGGTGCGCAAAAAGCAATCGTATCGCAATACCAGACACGTCACATTCTCATTCAGCCTTCGGAAGTAGTAAGTCCTGAAAATGCCAAACAACAAATTGACAGTATCTATAACCGCTTAAAAGCGGGTGAAGATTTTGCCGTATTGGCATCAACTTTTTCCAATGATCCGGGTTCTGCACGTGATGGCGGCAGCTTAGGTTGGGTGAACCCGGGCGTTATGGTACCTGAATTTGAGGCGCAAATGAAAAACACGGCTGTCGGTCAGATCAGTGCACCCTTCCAGACTCAATTTGGCTGGCACATTCTTCAGGTTACAGATATGCGCCAACAAGATATGACGCGTGAATATCAACAACGCATGGCACGTCAAATTCTGGGTGAACGTCAATTCGATGCTGAACTGGATAGCTGGTTACGTGAAATTCGTAGTAATGCCTTTGTAGAAGTCAAAGACCCAAATCTGGACCGTAAAAAAAATAAATAATCCTCAATTGATTTGAGCAAAAAAACCAGTTGTTTAAGCAACTGGTTTTTTATTACCCACAAGAATACTGATTAAGGTTTATTGATATTTCATATATAAATTTATGCCCAAATTGAGCAAGCATAGATGAATTGTCTACAGTCTTTAGTCCATTCATTTGCTTCAAAATAAAAAAGCCTCTCATAAAGAGAGGCTTTTAAGAATTAACAATTAACGATTATTTTCATCGTCTTGAGAATCTTCAAATTTTGTTTCGCCTTCAAAACCTGGGTTTGCTTGACCACCGAAGCCGCCTTGACCACCAAAACCACCTTGGCTACCGAAACCACCTTGTCCACCGAAGCCACCTTGGCTACCGAAACCACCTTGGCCACCGAAACCACCTTGATTACCACCGAAGCCACCTTGACCACCGAAGCCACCTTGACCACCGAAGCCACCTTGACCACCGAAGCCACCTTGAGGCTGACCACCACCAAAACCGCCAGCACCTTGAGCACCAGCAGGAGCACCAGCAGGACGTGGATTACGTGCAGGAACAACTGTAGAAATCGCATGTTTGTAAACCATTTGGCTTACAGTATTTTTTAACAAAACTACATATTGGTCAAATGATTCAATATGACCTTGTAATTTAATACCATTCACAAGGAAGATAGAAACAGGAATACGTTCCTTACGGAGAGAATTTAAGAACGGATCTTGTAAAGTTTGACCTTTAGACATGTTATAACTCCAAAAAATTAAAAATCAGCGCAAAAAACTATCTTTATTTCTCAATAAAAATTATAAAAAAGATAGTTATTAAATTTTGCTTTATCCGTAACACTTTCGCAAGTCTTCTTGAGCCTGCTTGACCGTCAAATATGTTTTAAAATTATGCGATTCTTGCAAAGATCTTAACCAGGTATATTGACGTTTTGCCAGTTGTCGTGTTGCAAATAAAGACTTGTCCTCCATTTCCTGTCGTTTTTTGATACTTAGATCACTTTTTTGTATAAATTCTAGAGCTTGACGATAACCAACTGAACGCATGGATGGCAAATTATCATTTAAATCGTATTTTTCAATCAGTCCTTCCACTTCATGTAAAAATCCGATATCCCACATGGTTTTTAAACGTTGTTCGATACGCTTGTGTAATTCTACACGATCAGGTAATAAGGCATGATTATGAAATGTGTAGCGATATGGTATATTTTTGGGTTGTTCAGCTTGTAGTTTTGTAATTGGCTGTCCGGTCAGCTTAAATACCTCCAAAGCACGAATGATGCGCTGTTTATCACTGACCTTAAATTTCTGCCCCGCCAGAGCATCAACCTCACATAATTCCTGATAAACTGACTCCCAGCCTTCACGCTCTGCTTTAGCCTCAATTTCTGCACGTACTGCATAATCGGCACTGGGCAAATTACTTGACAATCCCTCTAATAAAGCCTTGAAATACAGCATGGTACCACCCACCAGAATAGGTGTTTTACCACGTGCATGGATATCATCAATTAAGCTACAGGCATCTTCTACAAACTGGGCGGCCGAATATACTTCTAATGGAGTGATAATATCGATTAGATGATGCGGATAACGTGCCTGCTCTTCTTTCGTTGGCTTCGCGGTACCAATGTCCATATCTCGATAGACCAGTGCAGAATCAACAGAGATCAGCTCAAAATGACCCTGCTCATAAAGCTCACATGCCAAAGCGGTTTTACCACTTGCAGTTGGTCCCATTAAATTGATGACCGGCAATTGATTCGACATGTACAACTACTCTCCTCGAGCAAAAAGTTTATCTAATTGTGAAAGTGGAAATGCACGCCAGGTTGGACGTCCATGGTTACACTGACTGGCAAATTCGGTTTGTTCCATTTGCCGCAGTAAAGCATTCATTTCCGAAAGACTTAAAATACGATGCGCACGTACAGCACCATGACAGGCCATACCTGCTAAAATTTGGTCACGCTTTTGCAACAATCCCTGTACTTCGTCATTGGGATCGAGATCATTGAGCAATTCAGGAACCAAAGCAGCAAAATCTGCCTTGTGCAAAATGGCAGGAACTCCGCGCACAATCACCTGCTCATCGCCATATTGATCTATTTCCAAGCCCAAACGTGCCAACTGTTCTTTTAAATCATCCACCCGCATGGCTTGCATACGGCTAATACTAATTACTTTAGGAATCAGCAATTGTTGTGATGTCCAGAATTCAGGCTTATCCCATGCGGCTTTCATTTGCTGCAACACAATGCGTTCATGTGCGGCATGCATATCGACAATAATCAGGCCTTCAGAGTTTTGTGCCAGAATATAAATGCCGTGTAACTGTGCAATTGCAATCCCGAGTGGATGCTCATCTACATAGGTCGATTGCAGCTTTTCAATATTATCACCATTACTTAGGCTATTTATTTGAGAAGAAACAGTATCAATTTCTTCTCTTAACGGTGCCAGATAGCTTTTCAGGGCATTATTCAGCTGTTGTGAACCCACATAGCTATTTGCAGCCGGAGATGAAGCATAATGTACCGTTTGCGGACTGCTGGCATTAAAATCACTGAGCAAATCGGTGGAAATTTGCGCTTCCGGTTGTGGCGTATACGCATCTACCACTTTATGCAGTTGAAATTGTTCCTGATAACGTGGTTGCGGCTGCAGCGCAGCAATCTGGTCTGCTTCATCCCTTTTCATGGCCGAAGCCAGTTCTGCTGTGGCCGTTTGAAATTCAGACAATTTTTCTTTAGCAAAATGACGTACAAACTCATGTACTTCACGCTGGTTTAAAAAACGGATTTCATGTTTGGTTGGATGCACATTGACATCAATATTTTCAGGATCAACTTCTAAAAACAGCAAATACGCCGGATGTTGATGACCATGCAGAATGCCATCATAGGCCATACGCAAGGCATGTGAAATCGTTTTGTCTTTGACAATCCGACCATTCACATACACATATTGCAAATCGGCTTGAGCACGCGCATCTGAGGGATGCCCCAACCATCCGGACAAGCGCATATTGATACTGTCAGCATCAATCCAGTACGCATTTTCGGTAAATTGTCGGCCCAAAAGCTGTTGCACACGCTGGAAACGCAGCTCACCACTATCTGCAACCGGCAAATTCAAACGAATCGTGTTGTTATGTTCCAGGACAAAACGGATATCAAAATGAGTGAGTGCCAGACGGCGCACGATTTCTTCAATGTGGCCAAATTCGGTGCCTTGTTTCTTTAAAAACTTGCGACGCGCCGGTACATTAAAGAATAAATCCTGTACCCGAATATGGGTGCCTTTTTGTGTTGCAACCGCCTGAATTTCGTGATGATCAAAAGCGGTGCCGTTTACTTCAACCTGATAACCGATGCCTTCATCATTTTGACTGCTAATCAGGGTCAGGCGTGACACCGCAGCAATCGATGCCAAAGCTTCACCACGAAAACCCAAGCTGACAATGGCATGTAAATCATCTGCTGTCTGGATTTTACTGGTGGCATGCCGCATGACGGCCAAAGCCAAATCGTCAGGATGAACCCCATGACCATTGTCAATGATTTCAATCAGGGTACTGCCGCCTTGCTCAACCCGAATAACAAGCTCCGTCGCACCCGCATCAATTGAATTTTCTAATAATTCTTTCACCACTGATGCTGGACGTTCAATCACCTCACCTGCTGCAATCTGGTTCGCCAGTGCAGAATTAAGGGTATGAATACGACGTTCGCTTAAATTATCACGCATTGTTAAAATGGCTCTCTAATGCTTGGTTTAATGCTGCAGAAGAGAAACTTAAACTCGCAGTACGCGTCAGTTCATCTTCAGACTTTTCAATATTGATAATCAGGTCAGGCTGTGGAATTTCATCGCCACCTTTGGATGGCCATTCAAATAAAAATAGCGCATTCGGCGTTTCCAAATAGTCACGAATGCCCATCAGCTCCAGTTCATAAGGGTCATTTAAACGGTATAAATCGAAATGGAAGATATCTTTTCCATGAATATTATACGGTTCCACCAAGGTATAAGTGGGGCTTTTTACCGCACCTTGATGGCCTAAACTTTGCAAAAAATAGCGTGTCAGTGTGGTTTTACCGGCACCTAAATCACCAATTAAATAAATTACACCCGTTGTAAAATGCTGCGCCAAAACCTGTGCTAAATTTTGGGTATCGTCTTCATTGTTTAAAGCCAAATTAAATGAATACTGCATATTACTCACGACAAGATTCAAAAGAACAATTATGATAGCATCGCACCGCTTTATTGCCCATGTTCACACTTCCAAATATGGAACTTTTCCTGCATTTCATTGTAAATAGCAGTGATTTTATGCACAGCAGATTGATCTACGACAAATCACATGACCAGTACTGAATTTCTTCCGCCCATGATTGATGGTGTTAGCGCAAGTAAAATTTTTCTTCCTAAAACCTCTCCTGCACCAGACAGTGTATATCAATATCTTTGTCAACAATTTCCGCATATCAAGCCTGCTGAATGGCAACAACGTTTTACTGACGCTTTAATTTATGATGCCGCAGGCAATATCTTAACGGTTGATGCACCTTATAATGAAAATAGTCATGTGTTCTATTACCGTTTTTTAGCCCATGAAATACCCGTTCCGTTTGAACATAAAGTTTTATTTGAAAACGAACATTTGCTGGTCATCGATAAACCACATTTTTTAACCATCAGTCCGACGGGGCAATACGTACAGGAAACCCTGCTGGTACGATTAAAAAAACAGACCGGCAATGAATTTCTAACCCCGATTCATCGTTTAGATCGCGAAACTGCCGGTGTGGTTTTATTCTCCAAACAGGTTGCCAGCCGTGCAATCTATCAGGAGATGTTCGCCAAACGTGAGGTGAAAAAAACCTATCACGCTATTGCACCGTTTCATGCCACTTTAACATTTCCATGTTATACACGTTATCGTATGGAAAAAGGTGAACCCTTCTATACCATGCAAGTGGTTGAAGGCAAAATAAATAGTGAAACAGAGATTAATCTGATCGAACATGATAGAGCATGGGGAAAATATGAGCTAAGACCAACCACTGGCAAGCAACATCAACTGCGACTGCACTTAAGTAGTTTAGGCATTGCCATTAAAAACGATCCCTTTTATCCAACAGTACAACATAAAAGAGAAGATGATTTTTCTGCACCACTGCAACTGTTAGCCAAACATATTGCATTTATTGACCCCTTGAGTGGACAGAACATGACTTTTTCATCCCATTTTGACCTAACATTGTAATATCTTTGTCATTACAAAATATTTTGGTAAATCGAACGTATGAATATTGAAATTACATTCAATTTGATTAAAATAAATGCTGAAAAGTTAAGTAATTAGACGTATTTAAAAATCATGAGAAAAACCGAAGTTTATCAAATACGACTGGATTCCCAAGAAAAAAAGCATGCTTTTGCAGTATTTAAACAATTGGGCATTACGCCAGCACAAGCAGTCCGACTATTTTTCAAACAAGTTGTTTTAACAAAATCTATTCCATTTTCTATTGAAAATCAGAATATTAACCTTGATCAACTGCAAAAAATCCGAAAATTAAAGCAACAACAAAACCTTTCAAACACCTCTACAGAACAGGCTGTTTCTCATGATCAGGACTTTGATCTGGATGACGACCATCTTGACCTTTTTGAAGAACTGAATGCCATTTTGGGTGAAAGTGACAAAACTTAACACTGTCGCATTTACAAACAAAATTTAGAAAAATTCTCATAAAAACTTAGGTATGCTTCATGCAAAGACTATAAAAAAGCATGGAGTATCGCATGATTGTACGACGCGCCTCTTTAGAAGATTTACACCCCCTTGCTGTTTTATTTGATGAATACCGTCAATTTTATGGTGCTTCTTCTAATCTGGATGTATCTTATCAATTTTTAAAGCAGCGATTTCAAAATCAGGAAAGCATCATTTTCATTCATGTAAAAGATGATATTTTTACCGGTTTTATTTTATTATATCTCGGCTTTTCATCAGTCGCCTGTAGCACCTATTACATTCTGGATGATGTTTACGTCACCCCGACTTTTCGTCGTCAGGGTTCAGCCAAACAGCTCATCGATACTGCGATTTTATTTGCACGTCATGAAAATGCTCAACGTATCAGCCTACAGACGCAAAAGAATAATTATCAATCCCATCAGCTTTATCAAAAAATGGGTTTTGTCAAAGATGATGAATTCCAAACCTATCATTGTTTCCTGAAATAACAATTAAGCTGTCATTCTTGTCTTGGCTAATTCCACCTGTTCTGGGCTTAAATAGATCCAATGCCCTTCTTGTAAATCTGTTAACTCCAAAGCGCCAATTTGCTGACGATGCAATCGCTCTACTTTATTCCCCACTGCGGCCAGCATGCGCTTGACCTGATGATAAACGCCCTGATGAATAGTCAGCTGCAATTCATGTTCAGCCAGTAGAATGGTATCAGTCGCGGCAAAAATACCCGATTCATTGCGCAATTCCACCCCCTGCTTTAACTGCTGAATTTGCTCTTCCGTTACAGCATCAGCGGTTTGCATACGGTAAACTTTGGCCACATGTTTTTTCGGATGGGTTAAGGCCTGTAGAAATTGTCCATCATCCGTGAGTAGCAATAATCCGCTGGTGTCCTGATCCAGACGCCCCACACACTGCAAGCCACGATTCATCAACACATCATCAAACAAATCGAATACGCTAAAATGATGGGTGGCCTGATGGGAACACTCATAACCTTGCGGCTTGTTTAAGGCAATATACACCTTTCCCCGATAATCAAATGTTTCACCATAGACCGTAAAAGTTAAATCATTTAAATCCAGTTTATGTTTTGGATTGCTGATGACTTCACCTTGAATGGCAATCGCTCCGTTTTTAATAAGCTGCTGGCAATGCTTACGCGAACCAAAACCCTGGGATTGCAACATCTTTTCCAACACCATAGACCTAACCTTTTACTCTCACGGAATGCGCATTCTATACTGAAATGAGGGGTATTTTTATTGTTCCTGCTTTTTCGGGCAAATCTTCCATCAAAACCTTATACAATAGCGATGATTTATAAATTTCTCCCTTTAAATAATGTCCCATCTAGATTTAAACCTGATTGTCCTGCTGGTTTTATTGGCCTGTGGTATCTTTAGCCATAATAGTGCCGTAACGATTGCTGCAGGTGTACTAATCGTTTTTCGCATTACCCCGCTGAGTGAATATTTTCCCTATCTGCAACAACATGGTTTAAATATTGGCATCATTATTTTAACTATTGGCGTTCTGACTCCGATTGCCAGTGGCAAAATTCCCGGCGATGCCATTTTAAAATCCTTCTTGAGTTTTAAATCCTTACTTGCCATCGCCATTGGCGTACTGGTTACCTGGCTGGGTGGACGCGGAGTCAAACTGATGAGCACCCAACCTGACGTGGTTGCAGGCTTGCTGATTGGTACGGTCGCAGGTGTGGCAGTATTGCACGGCGTTCCTGTCGGCCCTTTGATCGCTACTGGAATATTAACCCTGTTTATTGGTCATTCTTGATTTTTTATTCTTAAGCCTGACAACGGATGATTGACAGGCTTGATCTGCACAATTTATGCAGCTTTTCGAAATAAAATTCTGGTTAAAAGCATGCCAATCAGGGACATGCTTGCCATTAAAATTCCCACCCAAAACCATCCACCTGTGGCCAGTACAATTGAGGCAATCAAAGGCGGCAACAGAAATTGAGATGTGGCGGAAAATTGCAAGACCAATCCTATTGTAGTGGTAATGGCAATCGGCTTTGCGGAAAAATTTAATACTTGAGAAAATACGACCGCTGCGACCAAACCGCCAAATAATGAAAAGCTCAAAACCAATATAAATTGCAGAATAAAGGGCAAGAATTCGCGTAACAGATAAAAACTCAGGGCACAGACCATTAAGGTGGCAAAACCGGTTTGGACTAAAGTTTGAGGCCGCAAACCACGCTGTAACAGTAAGCCACACACAAAGGTGCCAACAGCATTGGCAATCGCCACGATTGCCGTTAAGGCTCCTGCCACGGCTAAAGGAATTTGATATTGCTGATAAATGCTGGGCAAAAATCCCACCAGACTCAACCATTGTCCGGCATATACACCAAAAATAGCGGCCAGAATCCAGGCTGGAGGATGTTTTAAAGTCAGTTTAATTAAATCAAATATTGCAACCGACTGGGTATGGGTCTGCACTGCGGGAATAACCCTGTAAATCACAGCTGCCAAAGCCAGTGATAATATCCCGAAACACATCCAAACCCCTTGCCAGCCCATACTATTGATCAGGAATGGCGTACACAGTAAGCCTATTCCCATTCCGCCTCCCATATAGGCGCTCCACAGCCCCATCTTGGCTTGTAACTGCTCGAGCGGAACCAGTTGGCGGATAAAAGCAGGACCACTTAAGGTAATCAGTAAAAATCCGAAACCTTCAACCACACGCAGTGCCAGCAACGCCGGGAATTCCTGCACAAAACCACCAGTGAAACTGGCGAATGCGAGTAAACTCAAGCCCAATAGTACACAGCGTTTTAAGCCAATTTTAGCGGTATAACTACCCAGCACGAGTGCCATGCACATACCGGCAACCTGTACCAGAGACAATAAAAAACCGGCTTGCACCAAGCTGATGCCTAACTCGGCTTGGAGTACAGGAACCGCGGGTGGCAACTTGCCTACATGCATGGCAGCGACAAATCCTGCTGCAATAATCCATAAATCTTTGCTGAGCCAACGCACGGCACTCACAACCTTCTCCTTCGGCAATTCCAGCGTTAGACTAGCAAGAATAAAAACGATTATTTATCGTTGATTTGAATAAGCTAAGAGCCTGTAACAATCAATCTAGCATTGACTCAGATCATGAAAAAAACCCCTATAAGGCTTTGATTCTATATAGGATTCAAGCACGATTTTTTAAGCAGAATAATACGGATTACGCTTTTGCGAGAATTTTTCCAGTTGTTTCAGGAAACCTTCAAAATAGCTTTTTTCTTTTTCTTCAGTTCGATAACCCGCATACAAGGTCCGGCGCAAACCACTCGCAGAAACGCAATCCAAACGGCGCGAAGTCACCCATCCCTTTTGTTCATATTCATTCACCACCCAGTCTGGAAGCGCAGCAATACCTCGCCCACTGGCCACCAGTTGAATCAGCATTTGGGTTAAATCCGTGGTCCGGATCTGTTTGGGTTGAATATTGGCAGGAATAAACAGTTTCGCCATGATATCCAGACGGTGCTTATCTACCGGATAAGTAATCAGGGTTTCCTCTGCCAATTCCTGCACGGTAATACGTTCTGCACGAACCAGTGGATGAGTGTTCGACAAGACCAGACGTGATTCATATTCAAAAATCGGAAAATATTCGATGCCTTTTAAGGCAATCGGATCTGCCGTAATTAACAGGTCAAATTCGGCATTTTGCAGCAGTTCATGTGGATTGGCTTCAAAGCCGGAAGCAAAATCCAGATCTACATCTGGATATAAGTGGCGATACTGGTTGAGCAATGGCATTAACCAGTCAAAACAGCTATGACATTCAGAGGAGAAAATAATACGCCCAGTCTGGCCATGCACAATACGGGTAATATCTGTCTGGGTAATCTGAATTTGTGGCAGTACATCATCTGCCAATTTGAGCAAACGCTGCCCCACATTAGAAAAAGTGACCGGTCGGCTACGGCGATTGACCACCTCTACCCCATACCAGTGATCGAGTTCTTTTAACTGATGTGAAATGGCCGATGGTGTTAAACACAGGTCATTGGCAGCAGCCACCAGTGAACCATGTTCACGCAGAGCAGTCAGTGTTTTTAAATGGCGAATTTCTAGCATATTAATAGTCATTCCAACAGAGCATAATTTTTGAGCCCTTGTACGTGAAGCCCAAAAGCAGAAAATCATATAATGAATAAAAATAATTTTAACATGAAAATAATGAGTTTGATTCATCTTTATTTTTGTTCGATGATAGTTGCAACAAAATGAGATCATCTATCTCCCTGGAAATATCATGACTTTAACTACACATATTTTGGGCTACCCACGCATTGGTGCAAAACGTCAACTTAAATTTGCAGAAGAAAGCTATTGGAAAGGTGAAATAACTCAAGCAGAATTTTTAGCAAAAGCCCAAGCGCTAGAAGCAAGTAACTGGCAAGCACAAATAGATGCCGGCTTATCTTTGGTGACTGTGGGTGACTTTGTATTTTATGACAGTATTTTAACCCATGCCGTGCGTTTAGGGATAATTCCAGCCCGCTTTAAAGAAGCTGAAAAGCTAAATCAAGTTGATCAACAGTTCTATTTGGCACGGGGTCGTGCACCCCACTGCACCGATGTTGCTGCACTAGAAATGACAAAATGGTTTGACACCAACTACCACTACTTAGTACCTGAATTAAATTCAGCACAACAGTTTAAAGCTGATTTTTCTGATTTACTGGCGCAAGTCGATCGCGCCAAGGCATTGAATCAACCGCTTAAAGTGGTACTCCCTGGTTTAGTCAGCTTTCTGTATTTATCCCGTATTGTCGATGCAAATACAGCAGAAGCAGAAAAACATGCCTGTGAATGTGGAAATGATCATGCTGACATAAGCGCAGATCAGGCAAATTTAAAATTTGTAGATGCATTGCTGCCAATTTACGCAGCATTATTCGATGAACTCGAAGCACGCGGCGTAGAATATGTACAGGTCGATGAACCGGCTTTAGTACTTGATCTTGCACCAGAATGGCAAGCTGCATTTGAACAGGTTTATCATCTGTTACAACGTCATGATTGTTTAAAATTGATTGTGGCAAGTTATTTTGAAACTCTAGGTACCAATTTAAATCTTGCTGTCAATCTTCCAGTTGCAGGCTTACACATTGACATTACCCGTGAAAAAGTGGGTGAGTTTTTCTGGAAAAAAGTCATTGACCAATTACCCACACACAAAATCTTGTCTTTGGGCTTAATCAACGGTCGTAGTGTTTGGGCAAGTGACCTAGTGGCCCTGAATGATATTGTTCAAACAGCACAAAAATCTTTAGGTGAGCGTTTATGGCTTGCTACGGGCTGTTCATTGCTGCACGTGCCGGTTGATCTGCGTTCTGAAACTATTCCTGCTGAAGTAGACGGCAAACTTGCTTTTGCCCGCCAAAAACTAGAGGAGCTTGTCGCCTTAGCAAACGGTCACATTTATGTAAATGAAAAACTTTCTAAAGCTGTGGATGCACCATTTGATTTAGTGGCCCAATCTCGCCAAGCACCATTTGAAATTCGTTTCAAGGCCCAACAAGAAAAGCTGAAATTGCCTTTGATCCCGACCACGACCATCGGTTCATTCCCACAAACTACTGAAATTCGTGCAGCACGTGCAGCCTGGAATAACGGAAATTTGACCAACGATGCCTATGAAGCAGCAATGAAAAAAGAAATCGCATATGCGATTCAACAGCAAGAAGAACTTGGTCTAGATGTTCTGGTACATGGTGAAGCCGAACGTACCGACATGGTTGAATACTTTGCAGGTCTGCTGGACGGCTTCTGGTTATCCAAGTTTGGTTGGGTTCAGTCTTACGGTAGTCGCTGTGTTCGCCCGCCAATCATCGTGGGGGATATCACTCGTGCAAATGCCATGACAGTGAAATGGATTGAGTATGCCAATACCTTATCTGACAAGATTGTCAAAGGCATGTTGACCGGCCCGGTTACTATTCTAAACTGGTCATTCCCTCCTGCGCATCGGACTCGTCGTGAAGTATGTTTACAGCTGGCTGAAGCAATCCGTCAGGAAGTCTTTGATCTGCAAGATGCTGGTGTCGAAATTATCCAGATTGATGAAGCGGCATTCCGTGAAGGTTTACCCCTGCGTAAAGCCGATCAGGCTGAATACTGGGATTGGGCGGTAAAATCGTTCAAACACTGTTCAAGCAGCGCACGTGTGGATACGCAAATTCATACCCACATGTGTTATTCAGACTTTAAAGACTGCCTGCCACAAATCACAGCGATGGATGCAGATGTCATCACGATTGAAACTTCCCGTTCAGGTTTACAGCTGTTAGACGTGTTCCACGAGCAAGGTTATCCCAATGCAGTTGGTCCAGGTGTGTATGACATTCACAGTCCACGTACCCCTACCAGTGACAACATGCGTACCGTGATTGATGGTGCATTAAAAACCATTCCTGCTGAACGTTTATGGGTCAATCCGGACTGCGGCTTAAAAACACGTGGTTGGGCTGAGACGAAAATAGCACTGGCAACGCTAGTGAAAATGGCCAAAGAAGTACGTAAAGAGCTGCAAGCTGCATAATCCAGATCGCACAGTAAAAATAGCTCCTTTATTGGAGCTATTTTTAGCATCCAATTCAGGATGAACTAACTAAAATTATAATATTGTGCTGTACTAAAATCATACAGCGTTATGGTCGAGCCAGAAATGGTAATTTCGTAGTAACTTGAGTTGCCATAATGATAGCCTTCGTATTTTTTTATGCCTTTCTTTTTTAAACTGATAAATTCGCTATGACCATAATCATACAGGTTAAACTCCCGGCCGGTGTTTCGCCCCTCAAAAACGGCTGATCGCTGATAATCATAAAGTTTAGCTTCATGCGTATTTACATTACCGCGGATTTGAGAATAGGCACTTTCATTGTAATCATAAATATTTGACTTATGATTGCCGAATTCCAGCTTGGCCACCACCAAAGCCAAAGCCGCTCGCTGATACTGTCGCATATATTTTTCCTTTTCATTTTTATTCTTTTTCGTCAGTCAAAAAATCATCCTATTTTCTAACTTTAAAACTTATTTAAATAGTTGTGATTCCCCAAACACCATAACAAACTATTTTTCCAGCTCAAAATAATATTTAATCAGACTACCCTTTGGTCATTTTCTTGTTCATACCCAATGAAAATCAGGTATTCAAATTTGTTATGTACACCTCAATTCAGCAATAAAGACAACTCTAAACTGGATGAAGATTTCCGCTTGACCCCTCTTAGGCATGCAAAAGGACCGTAAATAATGATTTATAAACTCTTAATTTTAATCTGGTAATTTTTTTCCGCAATGTGGGCAATAGGCATATTGCTCTCGTTCTTGCTTCAATGCTTCTTCCCGCTGTTCACGCAGCAACTGGAAAATAATATTGCGCGTTTGCTCTGAAGTGAGTCCCACCTCTTTACGCATACTTTCTATTTTTTCCTGATCATTGAATAGATCAATTTCAGAACTTTGCAATAACTCTCTAAATTTTAATTCCAGATTCTGCTTACGCTGTTCGAGTTCATAGGTCAGGCCTGTTGCCAAGATACCTGCCGGTAAAGCGGCCAGTCCCACGCCTAAAATGGTAATAATTGCGCCCAAAAAACGTCCCAAAGGAGTAATCGGTGTCACATCTCCATAACCCACAGTGGTCAGGGTCACTACCGCCCACCACATCGATGCCGGAATTGAAGTAAACACCTCAGGTTGAGCTTTACTTTCGACCACGTAAATACAGGCAGCAGCCATCACAATCATGATGCTTAAAATAAAGAGGACCGCCTGAAAAGACCCTTTTTCACGTTCAATCACGCGCAATAGAATTTGTAGGGAGACAAAATAACGTGTCAACTTTAACAGTCGCATGAGCCGTAAAATTCTCAGGAAGCGTAAATCAATCGGCACCCAGAAATTAATATAAGCCGGCAAGATGGCAAATAAATCAATGATTGCTGCACCACTTTTGACCCAGTTCAGGCGATTCTTCCAGGCACTGTAAAATGGATTTTCTTCGGCAACTGACCAAAAACGGAGTAAATATTCAAGCGAAAAAATGAAGATAGAAAAATATTCGAAAAAATCGAAAAATGCCGCATAGGATTGATACACATCATTTACCGACTCCAATAATATGGCTGCCGCATTGCCCAGGATCAGTAAAATTAAAAAATAGTTGATCGTCCGACTAAACCTGGTTTCGTAGTCTTCATTATGTAAGTTGTTATAAACAAATCTTCTTAGTGTATACCACGTGCTAAATGCCATAGCCGTACATATTGTAATTTAAAGGCTGTAGTTTAACCCAAGTTGGAAAAGATGTAATGCGTGACAAGCCAAGAAGCCCTCATCACGCATTCATTTTACTTTACTTCAATTTATTCAACAAAAAGCAAAGCTAAACGTACTTGGTCATAGCCCATACGTGGACTGGTCGCTTCTACAATCGGACGCAGCTTAATTGCACCATCCTCACTAAAGTTTTCAGAACTTTGACGTTTCATCAAGCGTTTATAAATTTTACGCACCTGTTCCACCACTTCATCCCCCGGATGAGCTACGGAAATGTCCAAGCCCTGCTCTTTATGTAATTTCGCCAAATGATTGATAATGGTCGCAGGAGTCAAGCCACGCTCAACGGCAATATCCTGAATTTCATAACCCTCTTCAAACAATTCACGAGTTTCATCCAGTGTAGCTGTCGCATAATTGGTTTTTCCGCCACTTTTGGCAATTTTCTTCTCGTGACGCTGAATTTCAGCTTCATTCAAGGTACCACCGCAGTGACGGATAAACGCTTTATGCTGCGGTGTTAAATCAATCAGTTGGAAGTGATTTTCCGCTTCTTCCGACAGCTCCTGAAAACGGCGATCAGCCTTGATGGCCAAACTGTCCAGCTCCAAAGCCTGTTCATTCATACCCAGCAGCTTTAAGCCACTTAATGCTTTTAAACGCGACAACGCCACATAACCCTGACCTTTCTCAAAGGTATGGGCCAGATTAATCTCGGCTGCTTCCAGCGTCATGCCTTGTGACTTATGAATAGTAATGGCCCAAGCCAGACGTAATGGAATCTGCTGAAAACTGGCAATAGTTTTACCGGCATCGTTATCGACTGACCAGGTTTCAGGTTCCACCAGCAGTACCGTACCATCGGTTAATTTTACCTTGGGTAAAATGCCGTACTCATCATCTTCTTCGAAGCCAATGACCTCGCCCAGACTGCCGTTGATATAGCCCATATCAAAGTTGTTTTTGACAAACATGACCTTGGCATTTTTCTTTAAAGTCAGGTTTTCAGGCGCACGAACGGAAGATTTTAAAGTTTCAATCAGCTTGTCATTGCCATCACAGATGGCATCAAACTGCTTGCTTTCGGCATCAATAGCATTCAGATGCTTAAAGTTGATGCTATCCACATCCATATTGTGGGTATATAAACGGGTAAAGGTTTCTCCCACGTTCTGCTGGCGGGTCTGCTCCAAAGCCTGAAGATGTTCGGCACTTATACTCTGGTTGCGAATGGCATTTAAAATGTCATTTAAATAATCATTGCCCTGACGGTGCTGTTCGGTCAGATAACAAACCCGGAATTTTGCTTCCACCCACGCATCCGACATAAAACAGAATTTATCCCGGTTACGTTCTTCATTTTTACCTACCGGTGGCAACTGAAAAAAATCGCCAGCAACGATGACCTGAATCCCGCCAAAGGCTTCATCACTTTCTTTAAAATATTTTAAAACCTGATTGACCAGATTCAGCTGCTTGGCATGCAGCATGGAAATTTCATCAATAATCAGTACTTGGGCATTTTCTAAATGCTCTTTAAGGTACTTGCGCTCTTTCATGTTTTTCAGGTCAGCATCGGATAAAAAATCCTTGATGCCGATTCCCGCCCAGGTATGAATGGTCATGCCATTCATATGCGTTGCAGCAATCCCGGTTGATGCAGTAATCGCCACAGGCACCTTACGGGCTTTTAAATAATTGATGTACTGATTGAGTGTATAGGTTTTCCCTGCACCAGCCGAACCTGTTAAAAAGACATTTTCGCCCGCTTTCAAAAGCTTGAGTGCAGTTTCTTGTTTCATAAGACCTATAACCGTAAATTAACGGCTATAGCCTACCGATTTTTTCCCTAAAAGTTAAGCCCAGAAAAAAGTTTAGCGACAGCCACTGTCACTTAAACGGCGCAAACTGCTGGTTTAACCAAGAGATAAATTGCAACGCAATATTGACAAAAAGATATTCGGTTTTTCTATTATGCGGATATTCCAACTGGTCATAGATGAGCTGACCTTCGCGCAGGTAGCAGCCTAAGGTCATATGCAGCTTGCCGGTTTGCGAAACCATATGAAAAGCCACATACTCTCTTTCCATAATCCGCTGTGCATAGCTTGTCGCCAGACAATTCTGACATCTCTGTGACTCTTCAATAAGACGGTCCAGATCTGTCAATTCTTCAAAGCTCCAGCTGGAAAAGTGCATGACTTTTTCCGGCATCAAAGGTTGCCATACCGACACCGCATAATTTTTCCTGAGCTGGCTGATAATTTCCCGCTTCTGGATGTGATTATGCCAATCCGTGGCCTGATGATAAAACCCGATCCAGCTGGTATTTTTCGCTACAGGCTGATTATCCTTAAAAAATTCAACCAGATAATCTCGCACATAAGAGTCGAACACCGACACCCGGATATTTCGACCACGCAGATAAAAAATTTGCCGGAACTCATCCTGCCGCATTTTGTAGTGCTGCAATACGCTATAAAATTCGCGATTCTGATGGGTTTCCGGTCGGATATAAGCCATTAAATCATTGCCGAAACCCCGGGTTATTTTGTGCAGGTATAACATATAAGCCTGCATCACCCGACTTAAACGCAAATAGATTTTCTTTATTATTTGCTCATTGCCTTGTGTGACATTGCGCATTAAGTCCATCCATTCATCCAGATACAAAATGGAAGGACTGATGGCAATGCGATGGTCTTCCAGAGACTGGCTCTGCCCTTTAAGCATCATACTCTGATTATATTCATGCTCAAACCAGGCTTCCTGCATGGCAAAATAATGACAGCTATGAATAAACATGCGTGCTGAACAATGCTGAAAGTACTGTAAAGTTGCCAGAATAACCTGAGGGTGAGCCTGACTGCTATCGATAAAACTGAATGCCGTGACTGCTACCCGGACACTGCTGTGCTGAATATTACGGCTCAGCCAGTCCAAAACCTCGGCAGACTGTTTAAACAGCCAGTTTACCGCTCGCGGATAATCAAATAACGGTAATTTTGCAACTTTCTTTTGCCAGACCACAGTCGAGCAATGCAGAAAATTATGTTTTGAGAGTAAATTATCACGCTGCCAGAGTTCACGCCGCATTAAACGCACAAAGCCAAGCAAGGCAGGTTGTTCCTGGGCATGCCGATAGAGCAAATGGATATCATCCTGATGTTCCATTAACTCATGCAAGTTAAAACGCTCTTCAAATGAAAGTGCCATAATGCGGTACATGGCCACAGGTAAAAACTGCGCAGCGCTAAAACAAAACTCATCCAGCGCTTCCATTAAAGGTTGCAAGGGTAAAAATTCATTTCCGTACACCTTTTGAATAGAACACATCTCTTGTAAAAACTGGATGAGCGTTTCAGGCAATGCGGTCCTATTCATGACATAATCTGTTAAAACAGCAAAAGAATAAATGTTTGCCTTCATCATCAGCTGATCAATAATTTCAGCTTCAAACAATGAAAGATTTTTCAGATAGGCTCGCACCCGTTCCGCACCATGCACCCACAGATACACCTGATCAAGCAGTATCTGCCGCAGCTGTTGGGCTTTTTGACGCAGGTACAAAGAATGTTGCGGCTTTAAGTCATTGGTGAGAAAGTACAGATCATGAAGGATAAACTCTTCCAGCAGTTCAGCTTTTTGTCCAAGATAAGTAAAATCACCATGCAAAATGCTTTTCTGCGCAGAGTCAGGGGCATAAAATTGTAACTGAAACAGACCATTGGCCACTTGTACCGTATGCCATTCCTGATCAATACGAAACATATTTTGTGTATTCAGCCCACTGACAATCTTGAGCTGATCTTGAAGAATGTCATTTAGACTTTTAGAAATTCTGAGTAACTGTTTCGCAATCCCTTGATATTGCGGTACTAAACGATCCTGTTCCATACTCGCCTCAAATTGAATAATCATCCTAAGATGAATTTAATCATTTTAATCATATAGTAATCTAGTAAAGATACTGTATGCTGAGTTCAAAATTTAAGCAAATTTGCCTGATCAATTGCTAAAACTCAATCACTGCTTCATCCATTTATACTTGTGGAAATGAAATACAGGCCCAACCTAATCAAACTTTTCTGTGGTCACGCTGTTGTTTTAAATATTCTAAACCCGTATAAATTTGCTGCTGAATCTGATCACGAAAATCTTTTAATTGTTCCGTATTTTTGATATTCATCAAGCTTTGTCGCGGCATAAATTGAAAATAAAAAGGCAGACGCTTCGGAATGATACTTTTAGGCAAGGATGGAATGACATCACCATGACGCAACAATTTATCCAGTTGCGGCAACTTTAACAATTTTTGAAACCACGCGCTTTCAATAATCCGATTGGCATCGAATCCCAGCTCAAAAACTTCATCGCCTCCTAAAGCCGCAAAAGGGACAATCTCATAGTTAAATTCTTGCGCGAGTTTTAGAAAACCATAACGCTGTTTCCAGATCAGCTGATAAGCTTCGCCCTTTCTTTTTAAAACTTCCCGCCCGCCTCCAGGAAAGACCAGAATCGAATAACCCTGCTGCATTGCTGCACGAATATAGGCTTTCTCGCCATCGACCGCACCGAATTTCTTAAACAGGGTACGCCAAACTGGCAAATAAAAATGACCATGATCAGCAACACTGACCACAGCCACTTTATGATGATTATATAAATAATCAATCAAGATTGGTGAATCAAACACCCCATATAGGGTGTGATTCCCGACATACATTGCAGGTTTGGTAGCATCAATCTGTTCAGCCCCTAAAAAAGGTTGGGGTGAAATACAGTTTGGACAACGCACTGAGGCATTTAATCCATCTGGCATCATGCTCAACCTGCAATAGATAATTCCTTATGCTACAACGTGTTTTTGCACCAGAACCGAGCCAACAGAATAACCCGCACCGAATGAACAAAGCAGACCATATTCACCATCATTCACTTCATGTGCGGTACGGTGTAATGCAATGATCACACCTGCAGAAGAGGTATTGGCAAACTCATCCAAAATAATAGGTACTAGCGCACGGTCAGCATCTTTACCGACTACATATTTCAAGATCAAGTCATTCATGCTGGCATTGGCTTGGTGTAACCAGAAACGTTTCACATTGCTTGGTGCAATGTTGTTTTTCTCCAGCTGTTTGGTAATGATTTTTGCAACCAGCGGGCACACTTCTTTAAACACTTTACGACCGTCCTGACGGAACAGCTTGTCATCCACCACTGCATCTTCACTACGGTTTAAGTAACCGAAGTTGTTACGGATATTGTTGGAAAATTGCGTAAACAAATGCGTATCTAAAATGTCAAAACCTGTTTTAGTGGTCGTATCTTCAATAATCGATGCGGTCGCCACATCACCAAAAATAAAGTGGCAGTCACGTGAACGGAAATCGGTATGACCAGAGGTAATTTCTACATTGACCAATAAGACACGACGTGCACCGCTTCTGATTGCATCCGCAGCCTGTTTTAAACCAAAGGTTGCAGCAGAACAGGCAACGTTCATGTCATAAGCATAACCTTGAATGCCCAAAGCGGTTTGGATTTCAATTGAAACAGCCGGATAAGCACGCTGGATGTTTGAACATGAAAGAATCACAACGTCGATATCTTCAGCTGTAACCCCTGCATTTTCCATCGCCTGTTTAGCAGCAATCACACCCCATTCGGCTTGAATGGAAAGTTCATCATTGCTACGTTCACGTAAACGCGGATATAGACGCTTCGGATCAAGGATACCTGACTTTTCAGCAACATAGCGACTTTTAACACCGGATGCTTTTTCAATAAATTCTGCATCTGAACCGCGACGCGCTTCAATCTCACCCGCTGCAATTTTGTCCGCGTTGTCGTGGTTAAACTGTTCCACATAAGCATTTAAACTTGCAACCAATTCATCATTGCTAATGGATTCTTCTGGATGATAAAGACCGGTACCGGTAATACGAATGCCCATGTAAAACTCCCGTTAATTTTGCGCTCTGTTAATTAATGCCCAATTGATGCCATACTTTTTGCAGGCGGGTTGGAGAAACCGGCATTTTTGTTTTCATTGGTTGTGAAAACAGGGAAATACGAAATTCTTCGACCATAAAGTACAAATCTTTCAGGCGAGCGTCATTTTTAAACTTAAACAATTTTTCCATCCATGGGTCAACTTGCTCAATGGCAGAATTATCCCTTTGCAGGTTATTTGGCAAGCGTTCTAAACGCAAGACCAAAGCCTTTAAATAGCGTGGAAACTCCTGCCATATATCAAAAGATTTGACATACACACAGTTGGAAAGACTCATTAAATCAAGTTGATCTTCAAGATCATCAATATTTTTTCCAAAGATAGAATCGTCTAAAACCAACAATTTCCGACGAATATCCTGCCATTGAATATAAATATCGCTCAGTATAGATAATGCCACTTGACCATGCGTTAGGAAAGATTTTTTTACATTTAAAAGCAAGTTTTGAAACTCTTCAGCATTGACAGGAAGCTCATTTATTGTCATCTGAAGGGTAGCATAAACCAACATTTGCTCCAGTTGGGCCTTATCTCCCAGAGGCGAATAAGCCAAAGCCAGCGGTTTGGAAATCTGTTTTTTCAGCTGGCGCACTAGATCACCCAATTGCATATAGACTAGACGAATGATTCCTTCCCGATGCTGTTTAATCGCTTCAGCCTGATCATTAAAGGTTTGAATCACCACACCAGATTCATCTTTGGCATCTAGTTCTGCAAATGCTTTAGTCGGTACCAGCGCCTGATATTGCTTTACCACAACACCGGTCACTTTTTGTGAAGCTTCAAAAGTGAAATTCTCAGGGAAAACTTTAAATTCGCCTTTGAGCTGCTTGACCGGACTATGTGTTTCGGTACGGCAACGTGCTTTCAGTTCTGGAAGATCACGACCTTTTTCAATCACCCGACCTTTTTCATCAATCACTTTAATCAACGGCAGCAAATACTGCTCGATCCGTTCAAAGGAAAAGTCTTTTTCGCTAATTTGTTCGCCACGCAACTGGAAAGCAAAAAACTTGAAGATATGCTCACGTAAATGAACTGCATCAATGATTTTCATCAGTTTGCGTGCAGTATCCGGAATCGGCACCAGATTGCGGCGCTTGTCTTTAGGCAAGGATTTCAATAAGGCTTCAATCAAGTCCTCACGCCAGCCGGGTATGCCCCATGACCAGATACCTTCATCGACCTGTGGCAAGGCCTGTAGCGGGATTTTGACCGTCGCTCCATCTTCATCATGGCTTGGATCAAAACGGTAGCTAGTTGCCAGACGCAAAGCGCCATTATGCAAATAATCTGGAAATTGCTGCGTGGTCGGACGGTCATTCATCCACAGCGCATCATCTTCGACAAATAAATAGCGCGGATTTTGCGGCTCAACTGTCGCACGCCAGTCTTCAAAACTTCGACGGCTCGCCACTTCTGGCGGTACTTTCTCGGCATAAAACTGATAGATGGTTTCTTCATCCACCACCAGATCGCGACGACGCAGCTTATCTTCTACCCGTTCCACTTCTTCCAGCTTGAGCAGATTATGCTTCAAAAATGGCGGCATAATGCCGAGATTACCTGTGGTTAAGGCATCACGCAGGAAGATTTCGTGTGCCGCAACCTGATCGACTTTCTCATAGTTCATCAAACGCTTCGGCTCAATAATCAGGCCAAACAGGGAAATCTGGTCATAGGCATTCACCACACCGGCCTTTTTCGACCAGTGCGGTTCGAAATAATGATGTTTCAGTAAGTCTCGCGCAGCTAGCAGAATCCATTCCGGTTCAATTTTTGCAAGTGTCCGCAGATAAACCTGTGAGGTTTCCACCATCTCAAAGGCCATCACCCACGGCGTATTGGTTTTATGCAAAGTCGATGCCGGGAAAATACGGGCTTTTTGCTGACGAACGGCCATAAACACATTGCGTTCATCGGTCTTATTGGCAATAAAGGAAAGCAAACCGGTCAATAAGGCACGGTGCAAGTTTTCATAACTGGCTTTTTTATCATTAAAGGAAAGTTTTAAGCCTTGCGCCAATTCCGTCAACTGTTCATGGGTTTTCTTCCATTCGCGTAAACGTAACCAGCTTAAAAAATGCTGCCGTGCAAAATTACGACGCTTGTTCTCATTCATCGAGGCACGGTTAGCTTGCAAGGTTTCCCATAACTTGATGTAGAACAAAAAGTCAGAGTCACCTTCTTTAAACAAGGCATGCTTCTGGTCAGCTTGCATCTGTTTATCAGCAGGACGTTCACGCGGATCCTGCACGGCCAAAGCTGCGACAATAATCAGGACTTCATTGAGCACACCAAAATGCGCGCCGCCTAAAATCATTCGCGCTAAACGCGGGTCGATTGGCATTTTTGCCATTTGCTGACCGATTTTTGTCAGTTCTGATTTCTTCTCGTTTAAAGCACCCAGTTCAATTAACAACTTACGGCCATCATTCACCAAGCGATGATCTGGTGGCTCAATAAAGTCAAAACTTTCCAGACTGCCCAGATTCAGGCTTTCCATCTGTAAAATGACCGAAGCCAAGTTGGTTCTTTTAATCTCGGGTTCGGTAAATTCAGGACGGCTCTGGAAATCTTCCTCACTATACAGCCGGATACAAACACCAGGCGCAATACGGCCACAGCGGCCTTTACGCTGGTTGGCAGCCGCCTGTGATACTGCCTCAATCGGTAAACGCTGCACCCGTGAACGGTAGCTATAGCGTGAAATACGGGCAAAACCGCTGTCGATTACATAACGGATGTTGGGTACGGTTAAAGCTGTTTCAGCCACGTTGGTGGCAATAATAATGCGTCGTCCACCACCGCCAGGATTGAAAATCTTTTGCTGTTCAGCTATGGCTAAACGCGCATATAAAGGCAAAATTTCAGTATGCCGTGGACCATGCTTTTGCAAGGTTTCCTGCAATTCACGAATTTCCTGTTCGGTACTGGCAAAAATCAGAATATCGGCATGTTCAGGATGACCTTTTTGCTGTGCATCGGCAAAACATTCTTCTACCGCTTGTACCACTGCACGCGGCAAGTTTTCTTCAAAGTCATCAAACTCGTCGTCATCACTACCGCCAATGCTCATTTCCGAAATTGGGCGATAACGCACTTCTACCGGATAACTGCGCCCTTCCACTTCAAAAATAGGTGCTCCGTTAAAGTAATTGCTAAAACGGTTTACATCTAAGGTTGCGGAAGTAATGATGACTTTTAAATCTTTACGGCGTGGTAGAAGCTGTTTTAAATAGCCCATGATGAAGTCGATGTTCAATGAACGTTCATGCGCTTCATCAATAATAATGGTGTCGTATTTCGTGAGGTAACGGTCATTGGCCAGTTCCGCCAGTAAAATACCATCCGTCATCAAACGAACTATCGAGTCTTGCGAACCCTGTTCGTTAAAACGAATTTTAAAACCGATGGATTCACCCAGCTTCTCGCCCACTTCTTCGGCAATACGCTGCGATACGCTACGCGCAGCCAGTCGACGCGGTTGGGTATGACCAATCATTCCGGTTAAACCGCGACCGGCCAGCATGGCAATTTGTGGTAATTGTGTAGTTTTACCTGAACCGGTTTCCCCTGCCACAATAATCACCTGGTGTTGTTGAATCGCTTCAATCAACTTGTCTTTATATTGGGTAACAGGCAGGTCTTGATTGAGTTTGATGTTCGGAACACGGGACAGGCGCTCACGCACTTTATGATTCGATTTTTCTAATAATTCTTGATACTGTTTCTCGTTGGCATCTTTACCTTTGCGTAGTCGATTTAAACGATGACGGTCACGTGCCATGACCCATTGATCTACATTTAAATGACTTAACACAGATAATTTATCCCAAAACAAAAAATTGAACTGAATATTTTACGCTGTAACGCCGCAGAGAGAAAGACAGGCAAATATTTATTCATGGCATTTGAGGTAAAGAATATTCAAAAGCATGGAAAATAGATCATCAACCACGCTAAAATCCGCCACATATAACAAGAGTTACACTATTCACCATCTTTAATGATGTTCACACACCTCTTCTGATCACCATTACTCAGCCTAAAAATGATTCGAGCGTCAAAAATAAATTTAATTTAAAAAAATTTACCCTTGAATTTTACTTCCGCAACCTTCATGTTCTTAGGCGAGCTGAAAAACTGCATATTTGTCATTTAATAATCATCTTTAAATGATTGAATAAATAAACAGTCAGATTTGGTGGAATTGTAGACTTTATATTAGTTAATTCGGTTTTTCCGATTTCAATAATGTAAAAATACTGTTTCAGCAATAAGAAAAAATTCGCTATCCTTTTGGAAATCAAATACAAACCTCAATCATGGAGACAATGATGAGCTTAATTAATACTGAAGTTAAACCATTTAAAGCAACTGCATTCCAAAACGGTCAATTTATTGAAGTGACTGAAGCTGATCTTAAAGGCAAATGGTCTGTTGTATTCTTCTACCCAGCTGACTTTACTTTCGTTTGCCCAACTGAATTGGGTGACCTTGCTGACAACTACGCTGAATTCAAAAAATTAGGCGTTGAAATCTATTCAGTTTCTACTGACACTCACTTCACGCACAAAGCTTGGCACGATTCTTCAGAAGAAATCAAAAAAATTGAATATGTAATGGTGGGTGATGCGAACTGGACTCTAGCTAAAAACTTTGACGTATTAATCGAAGCTGCTGGTCTTGCTGACCGTGGTACTTTCGTTATCGATCCTGAAGGCAAAATCCAAATCGTTGAAATCAATGCTGGTGGTGTTGGCCGTGATGCTCAAGAACTTCTTCGTAAAGTTAAAGCAGCTCAATACGTTCATGCTCACCCAGGTGAAGTTTGCCCAGCTAAATGGAAAGAAGGCGACGCTACTCTAGCTCCTTCAATCGACCTAGTAGGTAAAATCTAATCTCTATTTAGATTGAACTGATGTAAAAAACCACGCTCTTTTGCGTGGTTTTTTACATTTTGAATAAAACACTGTTTTCAAATACCTTTAACCTTTAGTATTTCCTATAATTGTCAACATAACAGAATTTATATTTTTTACTTCAATAATAAAAAGCTGAATAGCGTACAACCCTATTCTTCAATACAAAATGTATCTATCTATAATTCATCAATTTAATATATTTATTTCTATTATATTTTGTCACTTTTTATTGTAATGTAAGTCTTATACAGGTGTGTGATGAATGTTTTACAATTCTGCTCTTCAGCGCACAACCTCTATAGCTTCACGTCAAATGACAGACAAAATCTGTGAAACATAATATAAAAAAGGAGTGCTTATGGGATCAATACTTACTGTAACTTCCTATACTTACAGTTCTTCATCACGTTATCTTAAAATTTTTTATAACAATGGTTCAGCAGAACTGTACCATCCAGTTCCGGAATTTATTTATAACAACATGCTCCGATGTCATGACAAGGCTGCTTTTGTACATAAATATTTAGAATATGACTTACATTTTACTCGCATTTCCATGGCTTGAATGATCAGGGCTCTGCCCTGATTCACAGATATTTTTATTCATACAAATTTATTTATAGCAAAGCATCAACAGACCTGAGCCAATCGATAAAGTCATACTCATAAAACGTTCATCACTTTTCACCAGTGCAATAAATTGCTGAACTTCTGCTGCATGTGATATGACGTTGTCGACAAACATGACGCCATTTTTAGGATGCAGCATATGCGGCAAATACTGCCAGTAATCCATATAGGCATCCCGTTCGGCATCTAACAAAATAAAGTCATATTGCTGTTCGGCCTTTTCAAGAAAACTTTGTGCATCCCCTACCCAGAAATCAATCACTTCACTCAATTGTAGTTCATTGGCATATTGCTGAGCTTGCTGGCTACGTGCCGGATCAATTTCCAAAGTAGTGACATGACCTTGTGAAGTCTGTGCCGCATTCGCCAGCCATAAAGTCGAATAACCTGTTGAAGTGCCAATCTCCAAAATATTTTTAGATTGTTGGATGCGCACTTGCATGGCTAAAAATAATGCAGAATCCGGTTCTATATTTCGATAACGCTGAATACGGTCTTTTTGTAAGGCATCAAATTTAATAAAACTTTGATGCAACTCTTGCATTCGCTTCTGGAATGTTTCACTCATGCTCATCACAGCTATTCCTGTCTTGTTATTCTGTTGAGTCTAGCGTTTATCGATGTCGTTAATCTAGTTCATGAAGTTGCTTGAATTAATTTAAATCGTGGAACAACTATACCATTATCAAGTGTGACCATTTCCTGAAACATTTCCAAGGGACGTACCCACATTGAATAATCGCCATACAAACATTGATATACCACCAGTTTCTCAGCTGTTTCACTATGGGTAGCTACATGAAAAACCTGATATAACTTGCCTTTGTAGTGTTGATAAATCCCGGATTTGAGTTGCATTTTTATGACCTTGTTAAAACATAGGGTCATCATAATCAAAATTACCCAGAAGTATGCAGCAATTTATTAAAAATGCTCTAATTTCCACTTAATACTTGAATATTCACACTAAATCAGCATTTACTTAAGACAGTATTTTTGTAAAAAACCTATCAATCTATTAAATCGATTGTTTTTATAAAAATGAAATGTTTTACCTATTTAAATATTTAGCCTACTATAGTTTTATTAAATAAGCATTTACTCCCTTGGAGACGTTAGCCATGTTAGACCAAAATACTTCAGCACAACTTAAAACATTATTGGAACGTCTGGAAAGCCCGATTGAACTGATTGCAACTCTAGATGGATCGGATAAATCTGACAAGATTAAAGAACTGGTGACTGAAGTTGCAGCCTTATCTGATTTAGTCACTGCACGCTTCGACGGTACAAATAAACGGGCCCCAAGCTTTGGGGTGGCAAAACAAGGTGAAGAACCGCGTGTCTTCTTTGCCGGTTTGCCGATGGGACATGAATTTACTTCCCTGATTCTGGCCTTGTTACAGGTGTCGGGTTATGCCCCAAAAGTGTCAGATGAAGTCCTAGCACAGATCAAGGGTTTAAATTTAACGGCTGATTTTGAGGTGTTTGTCTCGCTCAGCTGCCATAACTGTCCGGACGTGGTACAGGCCCTCAACCTGATTGCCATTTATAATCCAAGCACCACGGCCACCATGATTGACGGTGCATTTTTCCAGGATGAAGTGGAACAGCGCAAGATCATGGCGGTACCAATGGTGTTCCAAGACAACGCCCACATCGGTCAGGGCCGTATGACGCTGGAAGAGATCATTGCCAAACTGGATAGCAATTCTGCAGCCAAAGATGCAGCCAAGTTAAATGCCAAAGACGCCTTTGATGTGCTGGTGATTGGTGGCGGTCCTGCCGGCAACACCGCAGCGATTTATGCCGCGCGTAAAGGCATTAAAACCGGAATTGTGGCAGAGCGCATGGGCGGTCAGGTCATGGATACCATGGACATTGAAAACTTCACTTCCGTGCAGAAAACCCAGGGTCCGAAATTTGCCGCCGAGATGGAAGCACATGTACGTGAGTATGGTGTGGACATCATGAACCTGCAACGTGTATCCAACATCAAAGGTGCGGATGAAACGGCGAATGGCCTAGTTGAAGTCACTCTGGAAAATGGGGCGAAGTTAGAGTCCAAAACCATCATTCTTTCAACCGGTGCACGCTGGAGAGAGATGAACGTTCCGGGTGAGCAGGAATACAAAACCCGTGGTGTAGCATACTGTCCGCACTGTGATGGTCCACTGTTCAAGGGCAAACGCGTTGCGGTGATTGGTGGAGGTAACTCGGGTGTTGAAGCGGCGATTGACCTGGCCGGGATTGTAGAGCATGTAACTTTGGTGGAGTTTGACACCAAATTGCGTGCCGATCAGGTCTTACAAGACAAGCTTAACAGCTTGCCAAATACCACCGTGATCAAGAATGCGCTGTCGACTGAAGTAGTCGGTGACGGTTCACAGGTCACTGCACTGAAATACAAGGACCGTGCAACGGATGAAGAACATACGATTGAACTGGCGGGAATTTTTGTACAGATCGGTTTGTTGCCAAACACGGATTTCCTGAAAGAAACCGCTGTTGAACTGACCAATCGTGGCGAGATCGTGATTAACGAACGCAACGAAACCAACGTGAAGGGTGTGTTTGCTGCCGGTGACTGTACTACCGTACCGTACAAGCAGATCATCATTGCTACAGGTGAAGGTGCCAAGGCATCGCTATCTGCCTTTGATTACATTATCCGTTCGGGACAGTAATCTATATTCAGCATAAATAGTTTGATCTGGCTTATATCACAATGTGGTATAAGCCTTTTTTTTCCCTCATTTTTTCATAAAAAATAATTACATTTAATTAACAATTTTAGCTCATAATTTGTGCGTTTTTTTAGCTATATTCAAAATACCCCTATTTAGGTGGGTGCCACAATTAGAAGGAAATGAAAATGAATAAATTGCTTATTGCTTTAGGTCTTGCTGCTAGCGTTGCCCTGGTGGGTTGTAATAAACAAGAAGCAACAGAAACAGGTGCAACTACTGGCGAACATCTTGAAAATGCAGCCAATCAAGCAGGTCATGATATTTCTGATGCCACAAAGGAAGCTGAAGCGAAAACTCAAGCTGCTGCTAATGAAGCCAGCTCTAAAATTGAGGCAGCAGGTGATGAAGCTGCTGCTAAAACTGAAGCCGCAGCAAAAGATATTAAAAATGCAGCGAAAGAAGCTACTGCAAAAACTGCCGGTGCTGTGGAAGAAGGTGCTTCGAATGTTCGAGAAAAAGCTCAACAATAATGTGAATGGTTGAAATAAAAAAAGCTCCTTTAAAAAGGAGTTTTTTTATTGAAAAATATGACTTTTTATGCACATTACTATCGATGATAGTTGCAAGAAACAATGATTAAAAGCATGTTCACATACCATATTCATATCGTCATGAAAAATATTATGTTCAAAGAACAGGTAGATTATTACGTACTGTAGTATTAGGAGAAAATGACGGAATTATTTCCGTGACCAGCTTAATTATGGGTATGACTACCAGTAGTACATATCTGCATACTTTATTGCTGCGCTAGTTGGAGGATTACTGCTCGGATACGGTGTCCATCTCACATATGACTGTATATCTGGTGCTTACTTCAGCAGGATTGCCTCATGGAGTTTGCATGGCTGGTTATGGTTGATCTTTGCCTTCCTGGGTAACAGTATTGGCGTGAAACTTCGTCCCATTTTCTTTCCGGACGAATGACCACAACCTGGAAAATTAACTGGTTGTTAAATCCGAATTTCAGCCTATAAAAAAGCCCATCATTGAATGGGCTTTTTTGTTTATCCTATTTTTAATTAATACAGCGCTGCTTTTAAATTACAACCAAAACCCATAATTTCTTGAGCCTGACGGTATGAGGTATAATGGTTTAAAATAAAATCATAAAACTGGTCTGCATCCGCAAAATTTTTGCTTAAGTTTTCACCCTGCGCATGGGGTAATTTCACCTGTCCAATAATGTTCAGGTTTTGATGCCCCAACTGATACATCTCGGCAAAATAGCCATTCATCATTTGACAATATGCCTGTTTGACCGGTTTTAAGGAAGTGCTGCTCACCGCATGCAGATTTAAAGTCTGTAATTGATTCACATCAAGTAGCGACTGGTCTGAAAAGGCAATATTGTTGCTTTTTTTAAAAGCCTGATAATCTTTAGATAGCTGTTGATTTAAGCTTTCAAAGCGCTGCTGCAAGCAGGCTGCATCCTGCACCTTATATTTTTGAGGATCAATCTGGATTTTTTGCTGTTCGGAAGATGAACATGCTGAAAGTACTACGCTTAAAATTAAAGTCGCCAAAACGAACGGCTTCATTATAAATTGTCCTCATCACTAAATCTTGCAATAGTATGCCTGAAATATGCAGCTACATTGATTTTTCATTCATATAACGCCAGTAACGCTTCGGCACATACTGAATATGCAGTTTCATATTTTGCCGAACCTGAATGTTGACACTGCGGAAATAATCTTTCCAGAGCTGATCATACAGTAATTCCTGTTCATCCAGTTCTACAGTAAATGCCTGACTATAACCACTCGCGAATGTGACATCGACCTGATGAGCGTCCATTTCAATTTGATGCACATTTTGCAAATCATAATAAATGCCATATTTACGCTTTTCATCATAAATCAGCCAGCGTTGATCTTGATAACGTGCCTTAAAATGCCGTTCAATCAGCGGCAACACATTAAAATCAGGCCGAACCAGACTTAAAAACAGACCGTCCTGACATTTCTTGAAGCGTACAAAGGCTTCCATACGATGCTTTTCACGACCAACCTGCTTTGCCCATTGCGATAAAGCCAGCACATCAGCATGCCCATAGTTTTCATCGACCTTGTAGCGACTTTGAAAAACATAAAGACAATAATTAAACAGGTGCTGATAAGCTGTTTCACTTTCTGCAAGAAAGCTATAGTAAAAATTACGCTGACTCTGGCCCGATGTTTTTTGCTTCAATCCTTGCCAGACCCGCTGTGCATGTTCTTCATTCGATGCCACCTGGATAAAATCATCAAACAGGCCACTTTGCGCATGCGAATTGCTGGTCACCTGCACCCGAAACTCTTTAAATTGAAAGGCACGAAATACACAGCTCAACAGGCCGGTCATGCTGCCATCAAAACAGTAAGTTGCCATTAGAAAGCGAAACCCAGTTGTGGCGATAACTGCTGCACATATTTGGACTGTCCCGACTGCAAAATCTGAATCCGAATCTGGCCTGGCAACTGCTCCTTGATAAATTTTGGCGTATCGGCACAGTGGATAAAATGCTGCGCACGGTTATATGCAACGCCCATACGCTTCAGTTGATCGAGATAAATTTTGCCAAAGCGACGCGCCTGGACAATTTTTTTCGCTGAGCGCACGCCAATACCCGGAACACGTAAAATCATGCGGTAATCTGCACGGTTCAGATCGACAGGAAACTGTTCAGGATGCCGTAATGCCCAACTCAGTTTTGGATCAACATCTAAATCTAAATTCGGATGTTTTTCATCAACCAGTTCTGTTGCCTTAAAACCATAGAAACGCATCAGCCAGTCACTTTGATAAAGCCGATTTTCTCTTAATAAGGGTGGTGCTGAACCAATCGCCGGCAAGGCTTTTTCCTCATCATTAATTGGAATATAACCCGAGTAATACACCCTTTTCAGTTTAAATTCCTTGTAATGCCGGTCTGCCATTAAAATAATGTCTTGATCGCTTTCGCTATGCGCTCCGACCACCATTTGCGTGGTTTGCCCTGCAGGAACAAATGTAGGAACTGAGCGAATCATCTTGCGTTCATCTTTAAACTGGATTAAACGGTCACGCACAAGACCCAAGTCTTTCTGCACTTCGGCATGGGTTTTCTCGGGGGCGAATTTCTGCAAGCCTGCCTCAGTCGGCATTTCTAAATTAATGCTCATCCGGTCGACATATAACCCAGCTTCAGTAATGATTTCCGGTGAGGAACCCGGAATGGTTTTTAAATGAATATAACCGTTAAAATTTTCTTCCAGGCGTAATTTTTTCACCACTTGCAGCATCCGCTCCATGGTGTAATCTGCCGACTTGAATATCCCCGAACTTAAAAACAGACCTTCAATATAATTGCGGCGATAAAAATTCATGGTTAAATCGACCACTTCCTGCACGGTAAAAGCCGCCCGTTTTACATCATTGGAACGACGTGACACGCAGTAAGCACAATCATAAATACAGACATTGGAAAATAGAATTTTAAGCAGTGATACACAGCGACCATCTTCAGTATAGCTATGACAAATACCGGAGCCGGTATTCCCTAGCCCTTTGTCTTTGTTTTTTCGGTTACTGCCACTTGAGGAACAGGAGACATCATATTTGGCAGCATCGGCTAAAATTTGTAGCTTTTCACGGATACGATCAGACATGTGTAATCAGCGTTAAAAAATGAATCTGTATTATAAAATTTTTAACTCAAACCACATGGGTACCGGTCTTTTATGCGACATGGTTTGACGTTTTATTTATCACTGCATTTTCATTTATTTTTAGGTGTAAAAAACTTTTTATTTCATAAAAAATAACGAATATTATTTGCTTAATTTATAGGGCTTGGGCAAAGTGATGATATGCATAGGAGCCAAATATGACTTTATTAGAACAACTTGAAATTAAACATCCTATTTTCCTGGCACCGATGGCAGGTGTTTCTACTCCTCAACTGGCGGCTGAGGTTTCCAATCAAGGCGGTTTGGGTTCATTGGGTTTGGGTGCTAGTACAGTTGCAGCAGCGCGTCAACAAATTTTAGAAACGCAAGCACTTACTCATAAACCATTTCAGGTCAATTTCTTCTGTCATCAAAGTGCCACGCTCGACAAAAATGTAGCAGATCAGTGGATTGAATATTTAACGCCTCAATTTCAGAAGTATCATGCAACTCCGCCGACAGAATTAAAATGTATCTATCCCAGCTTTCTCGATAACGATGACTATTTAAACCTTGTTTTAGAAACTCGACCTCAGGCAGTAAGTTTTCACTTCGGCATTCCGCATCCTCATCAAATTCAGGCCTTAAAACAGGCCGGTATCATGACGATGGTTTCAGCGACTAATCTGGCTGAAGCACTGCAGATTGAAGCGGCTGGGATTGATATCATTATTGCGCAAGGCATTGAAGCCGGTGGGCACCGTGGCATTTTTAATGAAACATTTGACAGCGCAGTCAAAACTTCTGATCTGGTACAATTGTTAAAACAGTACTGTAGCAAGCCTGTTGTAGCTGCGGGCGGAATCATGAATGGCACCCAGGCTCAGCTCTTAATCCAGTTAGGTGCCGAAGCTGTTCAATTGGGCACCGCTTTCGTACAGTGCAAAAGTTCCAATGCCAACACGGCCTATCGACAAGCCCTGTTTAGCAAACCAATTACCCAAATGACTGCCAGCATTTCGGGACGACCTGCTCGCGGTCTAATTAACCACTGGCATACCCAAATCGATCGACCTGAACGTCCTCCAGTTGCCACTTACCCCTATTGCTATGACTTGGGTAAACAACTGCATGCCGCAGCCGCTGCACAAGGTGACCATGGTTTTGGAGCCTTTTGGGCGGGAACCAATGTCGCCCAAATTCGGGAGATGGAAGCTGCGGATTTAATTAATCAGCTGGTTCTGGAAATTAGTCAAGCCTAATTTACTGGCGTATATATTCGATACAAAACCTCTCAGTTGAGAGGTTTTTTGTTCAACATTCATCTAGCATGGAGCACGAAGCCATGCATCTTTGGCAGCATATTTTACTTGCTCCCAATCTAAACGGGATTGACCTTTGATTGCTTCCCATTGGGTTCGCAATTCAGTTTCGACCTGTTCAAAATGTGTATCACTGTCGAACAAAGGACGATTCTTATATCCCACCTCATAGGCACTGCGATAATCCCGGTCATAATCTAAATCATCATAGGTACTTCGGCTTTCATGGAAATATGGCAGGTCACGATGCTGCTCTCTCCAATAAGCATCTTCTTCGGCTGAATTAGCTTTATCTGCGATGTCATTACCGGCAATTCCACCAACAATGCCCCCAACAAGCCCTCCAACTACTGCACCAGGAGGACCACCGACCATCCTCAGAGTCGCTCCTACAGCTGCGCCACCTAAAGTACCTACACTGGTCGCAACCAAATGATCGCCAGCTTCATTTATATCTGGTACCCGATGGCTTTCCGTCGCTGGTGAATTCAGCTCAGGACATGCACTGTTAGCCGTAGGCGGGCTAAATTTCAGTGAACCATTATTTAATACATCCCTCTGTTCTGGAGACAGCCTTGTTGAAGCAGGATTAATATCTGGAACTGGACGCTTGGTATTCACCATTTTCTTTCTCCTTCTATCAGATCCATATCATCAAGTTTTTTGGATAATTTTAGATAAACAGCTTTAACAAGCTTCAGAAGAATTCAGCATAGGATAATTTACGGCCCGCTCTGTCTTATATGTGTCCTGATTGAGTGATGAGATGTTTTCACATGTAATTCTTTGAATATTGTTTTATACAAATTACGAAAAAAAGTTTTGATAAAGAAAAAGTTACTACTCTTTTTTTGATGAAATTCTTTGCAATAAAGAGCAGTAATCTATTTAAATTGGAGCAATAAAAATTATCTGGTTTCGAGCAAATTCACCTGATCCACCTGTACGTCACTCATAATTTCACCTTGAGCAAGGAGCTGGTTAAAATAGTCTTCCACCACATTAAACTGCTCAGCCGTACTTTCAACCTTGTACATATTCTGGCGGAATTCATTGCTTGAACGTAAACCTTTGGTATACCAGGCAATATGTTTACGCGAAATACGGCAACCTGAGTATTCACCATAAAAATCATACAGTTCAGATAAATGTCCCAATAACACATCTTTCACTTCAGCAATACTGGGTGCAGCCAGCTGTTCACCTGTTTTTAAATAATGTGCTATTTCACGGAAAATCCAGGGACGACCTTGTGCTGCACGTCCAATCATCACAGCATCCGCACCCGTATAATCAAGCACATATTTGGCTTTTTCAGGGCTATCGATATCGCCATTGGCAATGACTGGAATATTCAGCATTTCTTTAACTTCTTTAATCAAAGAATAACGTGCTGTATTCAAGTACATATCTTCACGGGTACGGCCATGCAGTGCCAATGCAGCAATCCCGGCTTCTTCAGCACGCTTGGCAACCCGCAGGATATTTTCATGCCCATTTAGATATCCTAAACGGGTTTTTAAAGTCACAGGAACATCTACTGCCGCAACCACCGTATCTAAAATTCGTGCCACGAGATCTTCATCTTTTAATAATGCAGAACCTGCTAATTTATTACAGACTTTTTTGGCCGGGCATCCCATATTGATATCGACAATTTGTGCACCATTCGCCACCTGATAGCGTGCCGCTTCTGCCAGCTCGCCGGGTTCAGAACCGGCAATCTGCGCAGAGATAGGCGCCAGTTCGCCGTCAAAATTGGCACGGTACAGACTTTTCTTGCTCATGCGTAAGGTCTGGTCCGAAGTCATCATTTCACTGACGGCATGACCTGCACCAAAATATTTACACAACGTCCGGAAGGGACGATCCGTAACACCTGCCATGGGAGCAACAATTAAATTATTTGACAGTTGATATGGACCAATATACATATAAATTCATCACTTTTTCGACCGGCATAGTATACTGCATCTGCTGTATGGGCTCATCCTTTTGGAACATGTTTTCATCATTATGAAAAAAACTCTTTTTACTTCATCTCGGTTTAAATCTTTGAGTATTCTGGCTTTGTCTCTTAGCTTAGTGGCATGTGGGGATAACTCGTGGTGGTCAAAAAACAATGAACCCACCTTAGAAGAAGATCAAGTCAAACGTCTTATCCCACCACGTGTTAATGACAGTAGTTCTTGGGCCAAAGACATTTACGACATTACCGATCAGCTCGGTATTCCTCAAACCAAAGAAAATATTTGCAGTATTGTGGCTGTGGTGGATCAGGAATCCAACTTCGTTGCTGACCCGCAAGTTCCTGGTTTAGGTGAAAAAGCAGTGAAGGAAGTTCAAGATCGTCTGGATGAAAAATTTAAAGATAAATTGGGCGATACTCTGGGCGGAACCATGGCCGGTTATTTTGAGCAGGTTCTGAAAAATCAGCCCACCCCTGAAAATAATTATTTAAGTCAAATGCGTCGTGTCAAAACAGAGCGTGAATTAGATGAACTCTATCGTGAAATTTTTGACTATATGTCAAAACATTATCATGTCAGCACCTTAACTGGTGCAGCCAAACTGGTCGGTCAAGACATGGGCGAAAAATTAAATCCGATTACCACTTTAGGTTCCATGCAGGTTCATATTGGCTATGCCAAAGAACACAAACGTCAAGGTGGCAACATGGCCGAATTACGTACTGACTTATATAGTCAATATGGTGGCTTGTATTACGGTATCCACCGTTTGATGATGTACCCTGCCGATTATGATAAAGCGATTTATCGTTTTGCAGATTATAACTCTGGCATGTATTCAAGTCGCAACGCAGCTTTTCAAAGCATGCTCAATGACTTGACGGCAACAGAACTTGACCTTGATGGTGATTTGTTGCTTTACACTAAAGATGGCTCAGTCCGTTCAGCAGCCAGTCAGTCCGAACGTGAACTGATTAGTGTATTTGCAGCCAACAATATTCTGGTAACACCACGACAGATTCGTTCTGACTTAAAAAAAGAAAAAGAGAAAAGTTTCGAAGATACGGCAACTTATCGTGCGGTAACCAAGCTCTACCAAGAGAAAACAGGCAAAGAGCCAATTTATGCTATTATGCCTGAAGTGGTCATTTCAGGTCCTAAACTGAGTCGTGATTATAATACCAACTGGTTTGCAACGCGCGTAAACGGAAGATATCAATCATGTATGCAACGAGCAAAAAGAATAAAAATTTAGCGCTCTTTGATTTTGATGGAACCCTGTGTAAAAAGGATAGTTTCACGGGGTTTATCTTTTACGCCTTATCTAAACGTCATATTGTCAAACAAGGCATAAAAATTCTGCCCTGGATTCAAGCGTATTATTTGAATGTCTATTCTGCACCAGCCATGCGTTCCAAATTGTTTCGTGCCATGTTTAGTAATGCCAATGCTTTAGAACTGCAACAAATGGCACAGGAATATGCAGCAAATTTAATGAATCAATTAAATCAGCCTTTACTTAACCAGCTTAAACAGCATCAAGCCTTAGGCGATGATGTTGTATTGGTTTCGGCATCGGTCGATGTCTATCTCAAGCCTGTCTGTGAGTTATTAAATATTGATTTAATTTGTACCCATACTGAACAAGTCAATAATATCTATACGGGACAATACACCACACCCGATTGCAGTTCGGAACAGAAAAGACAACGAATTTTAGAAAAATATCATTTAGCTGATTATGCTGTAATTTATGCCTATGGTAATAGTCATGAAGATAAGGAAATGCTTGCGATGGCCCATTATGCTTACATGGTGGGTATCAATGAGACTATTCCTGCATTGCCAAAAAAGATACAACAAATCGCCATTTAAGAGCTGCAAAATTATTCAAAGGTATAGATATCCGTTTTGGCGAAAATTCATTTGTTCTATTGTCCTTATTTTATTATTAAGCAAGTCGTAAAAGCTGGACTCAACAGGAAATTTGTCAGGTCATGACTATGGCAAATAATGGAAATTACATGAAATTAACAAAAACACTTAAAGCTTATATACATCAGTAAAAAGCCACTTGAATAGAAGTGGCTTTTTATGAATACAAGATTATTTCTTAAACGGGAACGCATATTTAACAATACGTTTAAGCACACTGCCATACTGTTTAACCAAGCTGGCATTATTGTAATTTAAACCATATTTTTCACAAACTGCCTGAACTTTAGGCGCCATTTTACGATAACGGCGCGCCGGAATATCCGGATATAAGTGATGCTCGATTTGATGACTTAAGTGGCCGGTCAAAATATGGAATGCTTCTGAACCTGTCAAGTTTGATGAACCACGAATCTGGCGCATATACCAATGACCACGACTTTCATTTTCCAGTACCGATTTCGGGAACACTTCCACATCTTTAGTAAAATGACCACAGAAAATAATACTGAATGTCCAGATATTACGGATACCATTTGCCACCAGGTTACCTGTAAATACAGGTAACGCTGCTGGACCGGCAATCAACGGGAAGAATACATAATCTTTAAACAATTGCTTGCCGATTTTCTTCTGCATCGGTTGCCATTCTTTCTTGGCCTGCTCCTTAGATTTACGTCCTTTCCAAACCTTACCAATTTCAAGATTCTGGATGGCTACGCCCCACTGGAACAGCAGGCAAAATGGAATGCTATAAATTGGCTGCAATAAATAACCCGGCTTCCAGCGCTGCTCAGGAAACAGACGAAGTAAACCATAACCGATATCATCATCCATCCCTTTAATATTGGTATAGGTATGGTGCTTATAGTTATGGGTTTGGCGCCAGTTATCTGCTGTCCCGACAATATCCCACTCAAACGTTGGACCATAGAATTTAGGATCATTCATCCAGTCATATTGACCATGCATGACATTATGCCCCAGTTCCATATTTTCCATGATTTTGGCAAAGCCCAGTAAACCGGTACCTAATACCCATGCTGGCGGGAACCAGCCTGCAAATAAACAGGCACGTCCAGCAATGGAAGCATAACGGATGGTTGAATAAACTCGGCGGATATATTTCGCATCCTTTTCTCCGATATCATCAAGCACTTCTTGTTTAATCGCATCCAGTTCACGAGCCAAATCATCTAATTGAGATTGTGTGAGCTCACCATTTTTCGGATTTTTAAAATATTCTATTTTAACAGGCATATTCATGATATTTATCTCACTTATAAATCAATGACAAGGTCAGACTGTGCTGAATTGACACAGATTTTTAATAAATTACCAGGTTCGGAATTTTGACTACCATTCACTAGATCTTTAGTTGAACCTTCAACTTTATTACACACACATTTATGACAAATGCCCATGCGACAACCATGAGTAGGTTTAATATTTTGTTGTTCCAGACTGCTCAGAATAGACTGACCTTTAGGGATGACCAGTACTTTATTGGATTTCAGCAAAGTAATATTCACAAAGCCAATATCCAAATTTTCAACAGGTGTCATGCTAAAAGCTTCACTTTTGAAACTCTGTGCATTTGCAAACAGCTGTTCCGCCTTTGCAACAAATCCGGATGGACCGCAAGCATACACCAGACTATTTTCAATATTATTCACCAAAGCCAGGTGTTCTTGGTTTAAACGTTTGCCCTCATCTTCTTCCTGGGTATAAAAAACCTGAAAAGAAAAATTCGGATATTGTTCAGCCAGTTGTTCAAAACGTGCTTTAAAAGCAACATCAGCATATTGCTTAACCCAATACAACAACTGGATCGGTGCTTCAGTCATGCGATCTGTTTTAGAGAGTGCTTTGAGTAAACTTAGCATTGGGGTAATACCACTACCCGCCGCAAGCAATATCATCGGTTGAGCCTGTTCTGGTAACAGCATGTCCCCATATGGCTGACCAAACTCAAGAATATCGCCAACTTGAGCATGTTCAACCAGCCAGGAACTGACTTTGCCCTGATCAACTTTTTTAACTGTTAATAAGACATGTTGAGTATCAAGCTGCGTCAGACTATAGCTACGTTCATAGCGAACACCGTTCACTTCCACAAAAACCGGATAGTGCTGCCCTGCTTGCCCCATTTTAAAATGACGGTTCACCTGAATGGTTAAACTCATCATATTTTGCGCAGAATTTTCTTTTTGGACAATTTTACCTAAGGCCTGATTGACTGACCAAAGGGGATTGATTTTTTGCAACCAGAAATCAGCTGCGTACTGGTCAATAACGCTTTCAGCCAATGAACTTAGGGGAGATTTTTTCATTTTTTCTACAACATGCATAGTCAGTACCACGCGATCGATTTTTAATTATTATACACATGTATATATACTTGTATATATATTTGTATTGTTTCTATTCATTTCCCAAGTTGCAATGCAACCGTTATAATGTTTTCGTATCTCTAATCCCTTGAAAAATATGAACCCGTCTTCAATCAAAAAAAATATTGATGCTCCTGTTGATAAACAGAATGTTGTTCATGAACCGGTGACCGTCCGTACTGTAGGACGAAAAGCAACCATCACCAAAGAAGAGCTGTTTCAAGCTGCATTGAACTTAATTGGACCGCAAAAAAGCATCTCTTCCTTGAGCCTACGTGAAGTTGCGCGTGAAGCCGGCATTGCGCCCAACAGTTTTTATCGGCATTTCAGAGATATAGATGAACTTGCGATTGAGCTGATTGATCGTGCCGGGATTGTATTGCGTCAAATTTTGCACCAAGCGCGCTTAAAGGCCTCCAAGCAAAACAGCATTATTCGCAGTTCAGTCGAAGTTTTTATTGAACAGTTAGATGCAGATGAAGGCAATTTAAGTTTATTGCTGCGTGAAGCCTATACTGGCTCCGCTTCCTATAAATTAGCGGTTGAACGCCAGTTAAATTATTTCCAGCAAGAATTACAGGAAGATCTCATTCGCCTGGAACGCCTCAATAACAACAGGCTTTCTCACCCCGATATCGCCGCAAAAGCCATTACCCAGCTGGTATTTAATATGGGTGCAACAGTGATTGATATCTCTGCGAAGGAACGTAAGGAAATTGCCGAACAAACCATGATCATGATTCGGATGATTCTAGAAGGTGCACGCCATCTGGATGAAGCGAAAATCCGGTAATTTATAATTTTATTGTTCGTGAAGAATACACATATTGATTCTTCACTATGCATTCAATATTTTGCTGTGCTGAAATAATTTTTTTCACAGATTGGGATATGCTTTCAGGTTGCTCTAAAGGAAACATATACCCGCCTTCAACCACACTAAATTGAATTCCATAGATTTTTTTCATTCCTTGCGGCAAGCCCTGTTTATAAAAGTGACTCTGTTCTGCCGTAATTAAATGTACAGGCATTTGCGGTACTTGACGTGGTGTACGCCACCACCAGGCTGGAACGGTTCTGAAAATTTCTGCTTCAATGGCTTTAGGAATAGTTAAGGTCACGCCTCCTCTGCTTTGATCTTCTGTAATAGCATGAGCAAAATAATCATCGAAACACTGCTGATCAAAATTTTTGAACAGCCGGTTATTGCGTAAAGATATATACGCTTCATCAAAACTGGGCCAATGATCTTTGCGTTTAAGCGTAATCGCTGCAGGCGTGATTTTATCAACGGCTTTTAACCTGAGCTTTTGCAAGCCTTCAAAAATAGCTGACTTGCTGCCGATCACAAAAGGTGGATCCATAATCACCAGTTGTGAGAACAGATCAGGGCGTTTATAGGCCGCCATTAAAGTGAGCAAAGAACCAAATGAGTGACCCAAGCCAATCACCTGCTGGTTTGGAAACTGCTGTTCAATGTCGGCAATCACCTGATCCACCAGATGTGTCCATGTATAAGTGACGGGATATTCAGGACTCATTCCAATCACTGGAATAGCTTTAATATCAAATTCTTCTTCAAAAGAGCGAAAAAACTTCTGATAACTAGCCGAAAGAATACCATTGGCATGAGTAAAATGAATCGCATTTTTTCTGAATAATTCATCTGCCATACAAGCTACTCTTGTTAAAATTGTTCCCGTAATAGTGCAATAGCTTAAGCAAAAGCAGGCCTGGATGAAATCACTAAATGCTTAACTCCCTGACTTGCAAGTCAGATGGCTTAATTACAGAATTCTGTGCAACAAATGATTTGGCTACTGCGGTTTATTTTCGCGAAACCACCAGAAACTGACTGCCTAAAAAAGTTGCTCCACAAGTTGTCTTATCACCTGCAATCACCACCCCACGTCCTTTCACAGTAGTTGACTGTTCAGCAGCAATCGCGGACACAACAGTTTGGCATTTAGGACAATAATGCTTCATGCCATGCAAATGCACAGCCACTCCATTTATGATAAAAGAAGAATCGCATTCCGAAACTATACCGCCATGCGAGGTGGTAGAACCGAGGGTTATTAAAGGCTGAGCCATTGTTATTCTTCTTGTACTTTCTTTATAAAAATTATTTTCTTATTTTAGCATGAGTTAAATTTTAATCTAGATGAGTCAGAACTCCTTCATCTTAAACATAAAAAGCACCCGTAGGTGCTTTTTGTTTCAATTCCAAATTATGGTTTAACCACAACCATCACCTGAATCGCTTCCGGTGTAACAGATAAGCCATCCAACAAGCTCAAGCCTTCTTTCTGGAATTTCTGTAAGCGTGAAATTTCATCTTCACGGATACTTGGGTTGAATTGCTTCAGGTAAGTTAAACGGTCAATTTCATATTGCCATTTATTGCCATAAACTTCTTTTGCCTGCTGCTTGAAGTTTGGCAATGCAGATTTGGCAATCTCCAAGGCTTGTGCATAACGCTGCTCAATCACTTCACGGCGTGCTTTCACCACTTGACGGCAGCTATTGCCATCTAAATGATGTAAATAAGGTTTCAGGATTTCCGGAGCAATCTTTTCAGACAGGTCCTGACCTTTTTCACTAAGCAATACACGAATCAACTGTTGTGGCAAGCTGGATGGCAGGTTCAATGCCTTCGGTGCAACCACATCCACCTTGAACCAGACTTCAATCAATACCGAACCCTGTGGCAAGGCTGCTGATTTTAATACTGCAACGTTGGTGCTACCAAAAGATTGAGTATTGATCATTTCCATCACACTTTCAGTGAATGGATGCTCAAGGGTTAAATACTGTGCATCTTCACGAACCTGCGCCTGATCACGATAGAAGGTCGCAGTCATGCCTTCTTCATCTAAAGACAAGCCTTGTACCTGCATTTGATCGGTCGGCTTGATGATCACCGTACCGTTACTTTGCTCATCAAAATCGATATTGGTCGACGCCATAAAGCGTTTCATAAACATCGGCAAAGTGGTGTTGTCGTCATAATCTTCAAGCGCCTGCACAATTTCCTGCGCCACAATTGGACGGCAAGAGTTGTATTCCAGCAGACGGTCACGGCCTTCCTGTAATTCTGCTTCCAGCGCTTCACGCTGAACACTGACTTCTTCCAGCAAATCTTCAAACTGCTGGCCTAGGTCTGCCAATAAACAGTCTTTTAACTTCACGATGAAGTTTTCTTGCAAGGTTTGTGCAGTCGGGGAAATATTGCTGAAAATATTTAAACCTTCGTTGTACCAGCGGAACATACGTTCCTGTGCAGTGCCCACTAAATAAGGCACATGAATCTGAATCCGGTTTTCCTGACCAATACGGTCCAGACGACCAATACGCTGTTCAAGCACATCCGGGTTCGCAGGCAAATCAAATAAGACTAGGTCAGAGGCAAACTGGAAGTTACGACCTTCAGAACCAATTTCAGAACACAATAGAATTTGTGCTCCATAAGACTCTTCAGCGAAATAAGCTGCTGCCTGGTCACGCTCAAGCAGGCTCATGCCTTCATGGAACATGGCAGTACGGATACCAGCATGTAAACGGAGCACATTTTCCAGTGCTTCCACTACAGGACCACTACGCGCAATCAGCAAGACTTTTTTGTGTTTAAGATCAGTACGCAGCTTTTCCATCAGCCACATCACGCGTGGATCATGTTCCATCCATGCGCCATCCAGCTGTGCTTCTTCCGGCCACATCTGTTCACGTAGCTTACCATCTTTTGACCAGTTTGCAGGTGCTGGTAAAGGTGCCGGTTGACAGTCACGACCCGGGAAACCCTGAATCGCTTCACGGGTATTACGGAATAAGATACGACCGGTACCATGACGGTCTAACAATTCATGAATAGCACGGAAACGCTGTTCCGGCTCATCCTGAATGCTATGACCCAACAAACCTTCAATCGCTTTTAAATGCCCTTCTTCCAAAGGCAGGTCTGACATCAGCACTTCAGCAATTTTTGCAGTCTGATGATACTGCTCTTCTTCATCAAGGAAGCGATCAAGTGAACTGAAACGTTGCGGATCGAGCAAACGTAAACGGGCAAAATGGCTTTCTACACCCAGCTGTTCTGGAGTAGCCGTGAGCAGTAACACACCCGGGGTTTTTTCCGCCAGTTCTTCAACCAGGTCATAACGGTCATTACCGCCTTCTTCTTCACTCCACATCAGGTGATGTGCTTCATCCACCACCAGCAGATCAAAACCAGCTTCTAAAGCCTGTTCACGTAAATCTTCGTGATCCACCATCAAATCAACAGAAGCAATGATGCGCTGCTCGGTCAGGAATGGGTTTAGATCAGGATCATGTTCCTTGATGGATGCAGTACGAGTCAAATCGAACAGTGAAAATTCCAGATTAAAACGGCGGCGCATTTCAATCATCCACTGATATTGCAGTGAATCTGGCACCAGAATGAGGATACGTTCAGAACGCGATGTTTTGAGTTGCTGATGAATAATCAGGCCCGCTTCAATGGTTTTACCCAAACCAACTTCGTCAGCAAGTAAGACACGCGGCGCAAAACGCTGTCCCACTTCATGGGCAATATAAAGCTGGTGCGGAATCAGGCCTACACGCGCACCGACCATGCCGCGCAGAGGACTGTTCTTCATATTGGCTTGCATCAGTAAAGCTTCAATACGCAGGTCATACCATTCTTTATAGTCAACCTGACTGGCCAGCAAACGGTCGAGCGGTTTAGACAGCTGGATGGTCGCACCGATACGGGTTTCGTTGAGTGACTTACGTTCTTCTGAGCCATCTTCCAGATTGCGCACGACATTATAGCGCACCACACCATGACGGTCTTCTAGAGACTCAACCGTCCATTGGGTACCTTCCTGATCTTGCAGTTCATCCTTCACATTGAACACAATACGTGATAAAGGTGCATTGTTACGTGCATAGACACGTGTTTCATCACTTTTTGGGAATAAGATGCTAACCGATCTTTCATCTACGTCTATAAGAACCCCTAAACCGAGTTCTGTTTCCGTGTCTGATAACCAACGCTGACCAATAGCAAACTGATGCAATTTTTCCACCTTTATCTAAAAATGAGGACACTAATTTCAAGCCCAAAATCTGCTTGGTATTTGAGCAAAAAACCAGGTCTTTAAGCAATATATTTTGACATAAAGCCCACTAAAAAGTGCGCAAAATCTATGAGGATTAAAAAGTTTTTACTTTAAAAAGGAACTGGAGCATAAAACTCCATCAGCTGTTCTGTTTGCGGATGATAAAAACTTAAGTTTTCAGCATGCAGGCACAGACGCGGCATCATCAGTTGCTGCTCAGGAGTCGCATATAAAGTATCACCAATAATGGGATGACCCAGATATTGCATATGCACGCGTAGCTGATGGGAACGGCCGGTAATCGGGCTAAGTTTGACCCGCGTCACCGCCTGTCCCTGAATTTCAAAATGTTCAATAGCCTGCCAATGGGTCAGTGCAGGCTTGTTATGATGGGGATCGGCAATATGTAAAGGTGGATGTTCAGGATCATAAACGACAGGTACGTCAACCGTGCCTTCCCCTTCAAGATGCCCTGCTACAAGCGCCTGATAGGTTTTGTCGGTTTGACGTTCCTGAAACTGGCGGGAAATGGTTTTTTGCCCCCATCTGCTCAGGCCAAACACCAGAATGCCTGAAGTATCACGATCCAGGCGGTGAATCAGTAGTGTTTTGGGTTCTATTTCTAATAATCGGTTGATCACGCAATCTTGTAAATCTTCGGTTTTGCCGGGAACGGTGAGTACACCTGCAGGCTTATGGATGACCATAAAATCTTCATCACGATGTATCAGATGTTCGGTTAGAAAATTACTCAATGTTCAATCCCAGGCTGATCGCGCAAACAAGGCGGCAATGATAGAAAGCTTGGCGCAGAATTACAATGCACAATATTCGAATTGGTGACGGATTTTCCGATTTTGCTCAAAAATTATTTCAATCCCGTGTTATCAACGTGCTGATTGCAATACAAAGCTGACCAGCGCATGTAGTGAATTGTGTTTTAGGACATCTTCATAAGTAATGTTTGCCCCATGCGCTCGCCAAATCCCCACTAAAGTGACAATAGCAACAGAATCCAAACCGTACTGTTTCAGATCAAGATCAGGATCAATTTCCAGAGCATCCATGTTCAGTTGCTCTGCAACCGCAAGCATAATTCCCTTGGGGGAAAGCACATAATTGGATGGCGCACTTAAATCCCATAATCTAGTCAAACTATAGCTATTCATATGATGCAAGCCGTGTATCGAAATGTTATCAATCCATTGAATATGCTGGTCTTGATTCGACAATAAAATCGCATCGTCCACTACACAGATTTGCTCGGTGACACTTTGTAGATGCGGCAATATTTGCTTGAGCATCGGCGTGACCTGCCCGGCAAAAATCAGTTGTGGATGCGATGATGCATATTCACCGAGTTGCTGCATGCCCTGCATCAGGTCATCACCATACAAATCAACAATCGGAATATCTAAAGCTTTGGCTTTATTAGTGATCTGAACAAGATGGGTCATGAGGTCGCTGTCTTGTATGCCTGCCATCATCCTTAGGTTGTGCAATCCCACCAACACTAAAACCGATTCAGTTGCTGAAAGCTGCCATTTGGCTTGGGAGGGGGTGAGTTGGATCTTTTTGGGTAATGGATAAAACATTAAGCCTCAACCTGCGCTAAAAACTTCTCAATCGCTACCTGTGCAATCTCCGCATCTTCAAACGACTTCACGCCTGATACGCCCATCGCACCGACCAACTGCCCTTCATACATAATCGGCTCGCCACCTTCCAGCATTCCTGAAAATGATTCCATGGTCAGAAAACCCATTTGTCCATTTTTTATAATATCCTCAAACAATTTGGATGGACGACGGCTCATTGCCGAGCATTTGGCTTTTTCAATTGCTAAATTAGCAGTCATCGGCGCGGCCCCATCCATACGCTTCATCGCTAACAAATTTCCGGTTTCATCTACAACGGCGATACTGACATTAAAACTATGTTGAAGTGCATATTCATAAGCTGAATTTAGTAAAAATTCCGCATCGCTTAAAGTCAAATAATGTTTGGTTTTCATATTCGCTCTCAAAAATTCTTTATAAAAAAGCCCGCTATAAAACGGGCTTCATTTACATGCTCAAAATTAAGCGGATGCTTTCATTTCTGCAAAGGTTTCTTTTGCAGCTTGAATAGTAAATTCAATATCTTCATCACTGTGTGCTGCTGAAATAAAGCCCGCTTCAAATGCAGAAGGTGCAAAATTCACCCCACGCTGCAACATGCCATGGAAGAATTTACGGAAGGCATCCACATCACATTTCAACATGGAATCAAAACTGGTGATGTCTTCTTGATCGGTAAAGTACAAACCGAACATCCCGCCCACTTGTTGAGTCTTGAATGGTACTCCTGCTTCATCCGCAGCCGCTTGTAAACCGGCAAGCAATTTTTCGAGTTGCGCAGTTAATTTTTCATAAAAACCTTCGGTACGTAAATGCTTGAACATTTCAATACCAGCACGCATCGCAAGTGGATTACCTGACAATGTCCCCGCTTGATACACTTTACCGAGTGGCGCAATACACTCCATCACTTCACGTTTACCACCGAAAGCACCCACAGGTAAACCTGCACCAATAATTTTACCCAAAGTGGTCAAATCAGGAGTCACGCCATAGTGCGCCTGCGCACCGCCCAAACCGACACGGAAGCCAGTCATGACTTCATCAATGATAAAGACTGAACCATGTTCGTCACATACATCACGAATCGCCTGAAGGAAACCATCAATCGGTTTCACCAGATTCATGTTGCCTGCAACCGGTTCAACAATTACACCCGCAATTTCATGACCAAATTTGGCAAAGCATTCTTTCAGGGTTGCAATGTCATTGTACGGCAGCGTTAAGGTATGCTTGGCAAAATCAGCTGGTACACCCGCTGAAGTCGCTTCACCTTCACCGCTAGTCAACATGCCTGAACCCGCTTTAACTAAAAGCGAGTCTGAGTGACCGTGGTAACAGCCTTCAAATTTCACAATCTTGTCACGGCCTGTATAACCACGTGCCAAACGAATCGCTGTCATGGTTGCTTCCGTACCTGAGTTGGTCATCCGAACCAGTTCAATCGATGGCATGATCTCGCAAATAATATCTGCAAGCGTGGTTTCATGTACTGTTGGTGCACCAAAGCTTAAGCCATCAATAGCAGCCTCTTGTACGGCTTTAATGATGTCAGGATGGGCATGGCCTAAAATCATCGGTCCCCATGAACCGACATAGTCCACATAGCGTTTACCATCGACATCGTATAAATAGGCACCCTTGGCTTTTTCAATAAATACAGGCGTACCACCCACCCCATTAAACGCACGTACCGGTGAATTCACCCCACCCGGAATATGTTTGCTGGCTTGTTTAAACAATTGTTCTTGCTTTGGAGATAGGCTCATGAATTTACTCAACTCAAAATTAAATCAATCTAAATCTATATTATTAAAGGTTGTCTTGAAAAAGTGCAGACCACTCATCAAGACGCTCAGGAATGGCATGCATAGGACGACCTAATATATCACTAATCACTGCACAATAATCTGCACCAGATTCCACCACGATCTTTGAATTTTCAACGGTTAACCCGCCAATGGCACAGATCGGCACATTCAATTGTGTTTTAGCCTGTTTCAAGGTTTCCAGACCAATGTTTCCAGCTTCAGGCTTACTCTCAGTCGCATAAATTGCACCAAATGCCACATAATTTGCACCATCGGCAATCGCCTGTTCTGCCAATTCCAGAGAATTGTTACAGCTACGACCAATCAGGACACCTTCTGGCAAACGCGCAACCGCATCGACAATAGAGCCATCATCCTGGCCCAGATGCACACCTACACCGTATTTAACTGCAATTTCAAGATCGTCATTAATCACGAAAGGTACGCGATATTCAGCACACATGGCTTTCATGTACTCAATTTCATAAAATTGATCTTCTTTGGCGACTTTTTTACGACGGTATTGCAATACTGAAATACCACCATTGGCCATTGCACCTTCAAGCTTAGCCAATAAAAGTTCTAAAGGATCATCATTGGTGATCAGATATAAACCGCGCATAACAAACTGCCAAAACTAAAACTGCCTTATTATAGGCATATCAGGGACAAGATTCAGCGGAACTGTCTTAATTCCTTAAAATTACAGCAGATGAATATCAAAAATTAGAAAACTTAAACGGTAGCAACTTTGAGTTAAATAATGTGAAAATACCTATTTTCAGGGATAGATCATCTGAAAATTAAACGATTAAATAAACCACAAAATGACAATAAATAATAATGATAAAAACAAAAACTTGAAGCAATGAAAAGACTTCCTGATCTTTGATTATAAAATGCGCTTGGGGGAAGCGAATGAAGGATTAGGAAGTCGTCTTATTTTTATTTAAATCTTTTATTCCGCTAAAATTGGGTAATATCCTCAACTCTGACAAAGCATTTTTTGTAAATTTTTAATTCCCTATTTTTTAATCTTGATTCAAAAACTTTAGCTTTTATCTAACCTTCGTTAAATAAAACCTTCCTTAAATAAAAAAAGCCTAGAGAAGGTCGCTCTAGGCTTGGAAAACTTTAAAATTAGGACGCTCGAAGTAAGAAATAAATTTATTCAATGCCTGTTCTATTAATAGAATATTCACTCTACCATTGCAAGTCTACATTCCGTAAATTTACAAATATTTTATTTTTAGGTAAATTTTTTAAACACTATTCACATAATATAAGTGATTTTTTAACTAACTGGGAATTTTATCCAGGGAACGATCTTTCAAACTTAAATTCCCACGCAACACATCAGAAAACATGCGCCAATCTGAAATAAAACTATAGAGCGGCTGTTTAAAACTGGCCGGTTTGTTTTTTTCAAAGCAGAAATGACCTGCCCATGCACTAGCATAGCCAAACAATAAACCATAAACCATATACTTTGGCTTTCTTTTTACAATGGCACGACTTAATAGGCAGGCCCCGACACTACTGCCGAATATGTGCAAACGGCGACTCATGATATTACGATGCTCAGTTAGATAAAACCGATAGAATTCATGATAGTTTTGAATCGGCAGCTGAAATTCCGGTTCTGGATGATGTTCAAATTTGAGCTGGATTGTTGTATTCATGGTCATAGTCCTGCCTCTTTTGATTCAAGTTAGCTCATATTTCAGCCAAATTAAAGTATCCACCTTTATCATTTTATTGATCATTTGCAAAGCAACCAGTCAAGAATCCGTTCGTCAAGTCTTACATCAAAAATCATTTTCGCTACAATCATCAGCTTAGAATGAACAATGCTATTTCCGGCGCTATAAAAGAACAGATTTCATAACGCATGTGTAAGCTATAGATAATGTTTGCATTGCTGACATCGCATCAAAAAATTAGGATGAAAAATCATGGTTGAAGTTGAATTAAAATTTCAAATTCCTGAAGCAAGACGTAATGCTTTACTAAAAGCATTGGATCCTAAAAAATCTGAAATTATTCAACTGAAAGCCAAATATTACGACACCTCAGAACGCTTACTCTCACAGCATGGTGTTGCCTTAAGACAACGTCTGGAAGGCACGCGCTGGATTCAAACCTTAAAAGCTGCCGGGAAAAGCCACTTACATCGTTTTGAGCATAATCATGACTTGGGTGAACTGGAACAGACACCACAGCTGGATTTATCTATTTATGAGCAGGATGCTGAAGCACAACACATCCTGAAAAATGCTTTGGGTGAGGCACAAGATCAACTTAAATTACAGTTTGAAACCGATATACAGCGTACCTTTCGCGTCATTCATTTTGAAGAAACTGAGATAGAAGTCAGTCTAGATGTTGGTGAAGTGCGTACCGAAACAGCCCAGAGTGAAGTACATGAAGTTGAATTTGAACTTAAATCAGGTTCTGTCCAATCTCTTCTCGCCTTTAGCTTTGAATGGGTGAAAAAATATCATCTTTGGCTGGACGTACGCAGTAAGGCCGAAATCGGCAATCTTTTGGCCATCCAGCAACCCGTTAGTCCAGCAAAATTAGCCAAGGAATTTCATTTAAGTAAAAAAGACCCCGCCAATAAAAACTTGCGTCTGCTGATTGCCCAGCAGTTACAGCATTTACTGCCAAATATCGCAGCTATTGCTGCAGGTGTTGCCGAGCAAACCCATATTCAGCAGGCACAAATTGCCCTGGATCATTTACATTTGACCCTGTCGTTATTTAAAGACTGGAATGAGGCAGTTTCCGACAAATGGGCGGTGCAGCTGGGTGCATTTAAGCATCAGTTTGATCATTTACAGCATTTGCAGCACATGCAGTCGACTTTAGGCGCATTTTTACAGAATCCCAATACTGCATCAAATTTAGCCAAAGATATTTTGTATGCTAAAGAAAAGTTGGCCAATCTGGTACGTTCCACACAAAACGTACATCATTATCTGGAATTATTGATGTTTGGCCTGGACCATGAGGATAAGCTCCAAGCGCATGACTTAAAATGGTTTGCGCAAAATACCCTGCAAAATCAATATAAACAGCTCCAAGAGCATCTTGCAAATACCGATATTTCCAACTTCGAAAGTCTGGATGAGTTAGCCACTAAAATTCATGAACTGAAATTTAGCTTCCCGATTCTAACCTCGATTTATGATGTCAAAAATTTGCAAAAATACAGCAAAGCCTTGAATGATGCTCAACTTGCAGCCAGTGAATATCAGATTCTGGCCTCTTCTGCCGAATATATTCAGCAAACTGAACTTGAAGCCAGTGACTGGTTTGTGTTGGGCTGGCTGACAGCAAAACAGGAAGTGTATGCACAAAACCTGCTTGAAGCGACAGAACAATTCCTGGTGAGTCGTAAATTTATTAAGTAACAAATAAAGCGACAAAATTAAACCAGTCAAATCAAAGCGTATGGCATGATCTTTTAATGCACACCAATGAGTGGGGCGACATACGCTTGATCTACTTTCTGGCAAAACCCTACTCTTTTTTTGATACTGGCTTACAATGAAAGTCATGGCCCTATCGGATGATGAAGCGTCAGGAGTTTTAACATGCTTGAAGTAGAATTAAAATTTCAGATCCCCGCATCAGATCAAGAAAAGCTCTATCAGCTCTTCTTGAACAAGAATGCTCGCTTGATTTCTTTATACGCAAAATACTATGACACGCCCGAACGGCATTTAGCTGAAAAAAATATTTCATTACGGCAACGTCTTGAAGATGATCACTGGATACAAACTTTAAAAGCGCCCAGCGATCATTCCTTACAACGTTTTGAACTGGAAAGTGATTTAGGCAAGCTAAAAGACCCGGATTTAGATCTTAAGATGTATCAATCCGATTCGAAAGCAAAACAATTGCTGCAAAAGGCTTTGGGCAAACAGGCTAAAAACCTGATTGTGCAATATGAAACAGTCGTTCAACGTCTGGTACATGTGATTCATTTTAACCGTTCAAAAATTGAAGTGAGTCTGGATCGCGGCGAGATTCGTCATAACGATCAGAGCGTGTCAATTTATGAAATTGAATTTGAGCTTAAACAAGGTTCCATACAAGACCTGATCAAATTTATTCACCCCTGGGTGCAGCGATATCATTTATGGCTAGATGTGCGAAGTAAAGCTCAACGCGGCGATTTGCTGGCACGGAGTTTAAAAAATCCTGCTGCTCAATTTGCAAGCTCACTCAAGCTGAATCCACAGGACTCAACAGATCAAGCTTTAAAGCAGATCATCAATAATACCTTGCAGCACCTATTGCCGAATGCATCAACCATCGCTTCCGGACAGTATGATAGCGAACATGTGCACCAGACTCGGGTTGCCATTCGCCGTTTAAGAAGTGCCTTACGTGTTTTTGAGGACTGGTCAAAAGATGTCCATCCAGACTGGCAAGAGCAGCTGACTCATCTGTTCCGCCAACTGGGTTCAACCCGTGATCGCGATGCCTTGAGTGAAGGACTTTTACCTCAGCTCGAACAGGCAGGTGCCCCTTTTGTTCAGGTTCCAGATACGCCTGAACAATCCGGCATTCCCATTGATGAATCATTACGTTCTTCAGACTTTGTAGAATTGATTCTTCATCTGCTGCGCTTTGTCGATCAGCCAAGTAAAGAACAGAAAAAATCCGGATTAAAAAAAGATATCGCCAAAAAACTGCAAAAAATGCATCAACAAATCTGCAAAGATGCCGATCAATTTTTACAGCTGGATATTCCATCCCGGCATCGTACCCGCAAACGGGTCAAACGCTTGCGTTATTGTGTAGAATTCGTGGCTTCGCTTTATCCTGTTCAAGATGTAAAACACTATCTCAAAGATTTAAAACCTGCCCAGGAAAGTTTAGGACAATATAACGATTTGATGGTGGCAGAAGCACTGTTTCAGGACATGGTAAAGCGTAAACAAAAACTGTGGTTTGCCTTGGGCTGGATTGCCAGTGAGAAAAAATACGTTCTGCAACAGGCTCAGCAGCATTTAGACGATTATTCTAAAACCGATACTTTCTGGTAAGTAGAAAATGCAAAGCTAATATTAGCGATATTTGCCAAATATTTTCCAGGTTCCATTATCCGCCAGTGGATCACTATAACTGTCATTACGTTGTTTGCGCGGTTTATCACGTGCATCGACCAGTTCAAAATGTGGCTCTGTACTGAGTACAATACCATTCACATAAAACCGCGTGCGCGTATACTCACTTTGCCCATGTTGAAATACATAAGTGCGCAAATCGATGAATTCACGATGAGCCACCAAAGCTGCGGTATCATCACTTTCCAACCAAGCACTCATGGCCTGAATCTGCTCAGGTTCAAATTTTCCGCACTTATCTAATAAGCTGGCAATACCGCGAAAGGTTTTCGACTCTTTGGCGCGGGTTTTATTAATTCGGATGCGGTCAACATGAAAATAGAACAGCGGCAGATTCAAATGGCTGGGTAAATGCACCGCATCGAGTGTTTCATCTTGCATAAAAGGCTGGAATAGATCTTGTGCTCGTTCAATTAACCCGATCCATTGCCGGTAATATTCATCGACTTCTTTTTTAGAACCATAATAAATAGGTAAGCCTTCAACATTGGCCAAATTTGCAGGCGGCCAAATATTTTGACGCAATAAGGCGATGTCACTTTTTAAACTTTGTACGGCAATGGCATCTTGCATTGGAGTATCCATTTTTATGCTTAGGCTATTTTTAGATTAATCCAAAGGTTTAGTTTCTGCAAGGCTTTGCCTATAATATATGCCATTAGATCGTTTTTGCAGGAAAAGTTCATGGTTCAAAAGATTGAAGCAACAGATGTAACCGAAGAAGAAGCGTTAAATGCTGCTTTTTTTGAACGTGCTGATGAATTTATTAAACAGGCCAACGAATTTTGCCGTGTCGAAAAAGGTTCAGCCGTGAAACCTGCTGAAATGCGCGGACAAGTCAGCGCTGCCATGCTGTTTGCTACTGCCCGTTTTAATACTTGGGTGGCTGCCAATAACTTTAAAGATGGTAATGAAATGCGTGATGCCAAAGATCAGGTGATGTCGTACATCATGCAGCAGTTCCAGATGATGCTGGAAGACAACTATGACGAATATTGCGAACAGTTTGAAAACTATCTTCGCTTTCGTCGTAACGAAGAATTTCATACCAACAAGCATGATCATGACCACAATCACGATCATTAATGAAAAGCCCTACGGGGCTTTTTTTATGTGCTAAGTTTTTGGATGAAAGGTCATCCAAAGCCAAAATACCTTAGTGTATGGTGACATGACAGAGATTTACTGAACCAAAGACTGACCATACAACAGCTGGAGACAGTTTCCGGAAACTTCGATTGTGCTAGACCATTTTGGCACGCCTGCCGGTCTTTTTGGTCAAGTTGGAGTACAGAGCGGACTGACCAAAGTTGTACGGGAAATATTCTAGTTCGCTGGCAGGAGGATATTGCCGAACTGGCAAGGTATCCAAATGTTTATATCAAGATGTCTGGCCTGTTGTTTATGCCGATATTGAGTCATCAGTTTCACAAGCAGAATCGCTTAGCCAGCAAACAGGAAATCTATGATTTAGCCTTTCCACTGATTAGCCATATACTGCGGCACTTTGGCAATTACCGGGTCATATTTGCCTTCAACTTTCCCATTAAGTACATCACTGCTGAACATCATTAATGCCTTTAGTGATGTGGTTAGTGGGGGTCTATGATCCGAATGCACTGAAACAAGTTTTTATCATAACGCGAAGCAGTTTTATCAGCTTTAAATGGGCTTTTCTTTAAGGACAGTTTAGTATAATCATTAAAAATAACCTCTCCCTAACCCTCTCCTAAAAGGAGAGGGAATGTTAAAACAAATAGATTGGTGGCACTAATAAATTAAATGATAGAGCTGATTAAGAACTATGACTTATTTTGTGGCTTTCCATACTGGTCTGCCATGACTTCCACCAACTGATCCAGTTTGATGTATTTCTTGATTACGGCATCCACATCTGCTTTGCTAAGTTTTGCAAAAGCCTGATCACGCTTTTCACGGAATAATAAGTCGCGATTATGTTCTAGTTGCGGCAAAAGCATTGCGTGAATACTGCGTTCATCTTCCAAAGCAGTCACCCGTTTTTTCAGAATATTGGCTTTGGCCGCTTCCAGCTCCTGTTCAGTCACCCCTTTAGTCAGTAAATCATTCAGTACCTTATGCACGGCTTGCGATACTTGCGCCGACTTCGCTGCCGTATAATTGGCTTCTATGGTAAGTGCCCCTGAATCAATCCATTCATCCAGATCCAGATTGCTACCAAATCCATACACCAGGGCATTTTTCTCACGGAGTTCCTGGGCTAAACGTGACGACAGCTGCGAATCAGCCAGAATATAACTAAACGCCATTAAGGCTGGCGCATCGGCATGATTCGAACCCACCGGCAAGGTCAAAATGACCTGATAATTACCAAATTCACGTTGCTCTGATAAAGCATGGATTTTTTGTGCCTTATACGCCTGATAATCAGAACTTAAGCGTTGATAAGGCAATTGCGCTTTCCATCCAGAGAATTCTTTTTGTAGCAGTTTTAGCATGGGCTGAGCCTGATAATCACCGGTAATGGCAATTTGTGCATGATGACTGATAAAGAAATCCTGATATAATTTTTTCACTTGCTCAACTGTTGCTGCTTTAAGCTGCTGTTTAGACAGCTCAGGTTCAAAATGATAGCGTAAATCTCCTGGCTGATAGGTTTCCAATAAGCGCGTCATGGTCAATGCGGCAACCGTTTCAGGTTCCGTATATGGCCGATCTAGGCTCGACAAGCTTTGTGACTTGATCAGGTCAAATTGCGATTGTTCAAACTTCGGTGTTTTCAGAACATCAAGCATAAATTTGAAATAATCATCAAATTTCTCTTTTTTTGCCACAATCTGAATGGCAATACTATTTGCAGATGCTGTAGCCGTTGCTCCACCACCCGCTTCAATCGATTTGTCTGCAATATCCTGCAAACTATACTGATCTGAGCCACGCAAGAGTAAATAGGCCATCAAATCCAGTACTTCACCTTTATTAAACAAAGATTTGTCCGTACCAAAGTCAACAGAAATGGTGGCATAGGTTTTATCATCACGGGTAGAGGTTGGATATAAAGCGTATGCAATACCGTTTTTCAACGTTCCGCGCTGGATTTTCTTTTCAGTATCCATCAAATACTGCTTTGAGGTTTTGACGTATTCCGCGACTTCCTGCTTATAGGCACTGCTGTCTTTAAGCGGCTCTTCTTGCACACTGGCCTGATCTAAGGTTTTAGGTTGCTCGGCAGCCTGTTGTTGCACTGCTTTTTTCTGATCTTCCGGGGTCGGTTTAATATCTCCAGAAATGCGATGTTCTGGCACTAAAAACCGGGTCAGGGTTTGATTGACATCAGTAAGCTTCAATTGCTTCACATTATTCAAATCAGTAAAGTACTGCGACCAGTCTCCCTGATAAGCCACATAATAATCACTTAAACGCCCCCCCAAAGCGGCAGCATTACTGAGTACACTGTCTGCCTGATTCTGAATCAGATTTTTTACCCGGTTTAGTTCGGTCTCATTAAATGGCTGACTTTTTTCCACACCCGCAATAAGTTCGGATTGCACTTTTTTCTCATCATGATTCGGTGCATAAATGGCACCCATAAAGACCAGATTAAAGTCCTGATCTAGCCAGGTAGTAGATTGAACGCCGGTACTTAAACCGGTTTCCACCATGCTTTGATAAAGATGTCCACTCGGTTGCATGGTATATAAATAAGGTGTCAGTGCCAAAGCAGATTTGATCTTTTCATTTTTGCCATTCAGGTAAATATTGAATTTAGCCAGATCACTGCCCTTTTTTACAACAAAATTTCTATGCTGAATTTTGGCTGAGTCCAGCACAGGAACTTTGGTCTGTACTGGAACCTGACGAGTTGCTATTGGACTAAACTGTTGATCAATCTGTTTTAACACAGCGGCTTTATCAAATTTACCGGAAATGATCATTACGGCATTGTTCGGTGCATACCAGGTTCGATAAAATTTATTCAGCTCATCCATTTTAATGGACTGCAATTCTTTTAAATCGCCAATCGGCAAACGTCCCAGATACTTATTGCCATAAGCCGATTTCCACATCTGGTCCATCATCACTGCAAAAGGCTGATCCATACGAACTTCACGTTCGCGTTTCACAATGGCAATTTCAGAAGGGACAAACTTTTCTTGCAGTACCAGCTTGTCCATACGTTCAGCTTCAAGATGAATCACTTGATTAATGGCATTCTGTTCAGGACGGATCACATTGGTATATTTGGTGGAATAATAATCCGTACTGGCGTTGGTCATTAAGGTGTATTGATCCAGACGGCGCTGAAATTCTTCACCTTTGATATTCTGTGTACCCTTAAATGCCAGATGTTCGAGCAAATGTGCCAAACCGCCTTTGCCCTGCGGATCATTGAGTGAACCGGTCAGATAGACCGTGTTCATAAAGACTTTATTTTCTTTATCATTTTGCGCCAGAACCACGCGAAAACCATTGTCTAATGTATATTCTTCAATCTTCTGCTCAGATTTAACCAAAATCGGTTGTGCCCAGGCAGTTGCACTAAAACCAACAAATAATAATGAGATAGTAAGTTGTTTGAACCGCATGAGCATAATTATTCCAATTTATTCAGTCATATGAATTTTTAAGCATCACATCTTAGAAAATGATCATGATGTTGAGTAGTTACTTTTTGCAAGCATTACCGTTTATTTCAATAGCTTTGTCGTTCATTTATATCCAGATGTTACAAATGTAGCTCTGCATGCATATATAATTTTGCATAACCTGAAATTTCAATCCGTTCATTTTCAAGCAGTTCACAATATAATTTTCCCCCACGTGCAGATACCTGATCAGCCAGAATATCTTTTTTGCCCAATTTCTCTGCCCAAAGTGGCGCAATCGCGGTATGAATTGAACCGGTAACCGGATCTTCATCAATGCCATTAGCTGGAGCAAAATAACGCGATATACAATCATAAGGCACAGCAGCCTGAGCAGTAATGGCCAGGTCCAAAACACGCTTGGGTTGGGTTTTCTCGGCTTGATTGAGTGTCCATTGTTTGAATAATTCCAGATTGGGCTTCTCATCCCGTACATCTTGTGGATTTGCATATTCCATAATGTAGGCCTGATGATTTAAATAAACATTTTTAAATGGCTTGCTTAAAATTTGCTTTAAAACTTCAGGATAATGGGTAATTTTTTTTGCACGGCGAATCGGAAAGTTCATTTTGATTTTGCCATCCACCTCTTGGCTTACCACAAAAATGCCGAGCTCTTTAACATGAAACCGAAGGGTTTTCGCAGCAGTATAATCTTTGAATAGTACAAAACTGCTGGCTAGCGTTGCATGTCCACAAAAGTTCACTTCTGTGGTTGGGGTAAACCAGCGGATTTCATAGTTTTCTGCATCAAGCATTTTCACAAACGCAGTTTCCGCCAGATTATTTTCTAAGGCGATATTTTGCATCAAGACCTCATCCAGCCAGTGTTCAGTCACAATCACTGCCGCAGGATTTCCTTTAAATAGTTCCGTTGTGAAGGCATCTACCTGATACATTTTCATATTGATTTGCCCAATTTTAGATTCAGCACTTTGTATGTTCTAAATGTAATACAGACATTATTGCTGCAAGTATTCCATAGCGTGCTTTTTAAAAATAAAAAGCTGATCTAGAAAGACTGTTTTTGTATCCGCCTGCAGATCAGCAACTTTATGTATAAATACTAGCCTATTAATTGCGATTTTCCCCTGGAAAAAACCTGGCTTTAAGGCTAGCTTATTCATATCTATATCATTGATTTCTATCTTATGCATTTTCAAGTCCATATGATTGATGTAAAAAATCAATTGCAGAACTATATCTGGTTATTAGAACATATCCCGAGTAAAGAAGTCGTTGCAGTTGACCCTACGGAAGCACATCTGGTCGAAGAGGTTTGTGCAGCGAAAGGTTTAAAGCTGACTCAGATCTGGCTGACACATTGGCATAAAGACCATATTGGCGGTGTGCCAGAGCTTTTACAAAATCGTCATATCCCCGTTTATGGTCCACGGGAAGAATTAAGCAAAGCTCCTTTTATCACTCATCCCCTACAACATGAAAATCATCTTAGTTTTCATGATTTAAATATTGAGATTATTGCCGTACCTGGACATACACTGGGGCATATCGTTTATTTTATTGATGCGCTGGATGTACTTTTCTGTGGCGATACATTGTTTGCCATGGGTTGTGGCCGTGTGTTTGAAGGAACATATGAGCAAATGTACCATTCGCTGAACCGTCTGGCTGCTTTGCCAGCACGTACCAAAGTCTACTGCACCCATGAATATACACTGGCCAATGCCAAGTTTGCTTTACATGTCGAACCTGACAACCTGGCGATTCAGCAGCGCTTCGAACAGGTGGAAGCACTGCGTATGCTCGGTCAAAGTACCTTACCAAGTAGCATTGAATTGGAACTGCAAACCAATCCCTTTTTAAGGGTGGACAGCGTGGAAGAATTTCGGCACATACGACAGTTAAAAGATAACTTTTAATGGGTGTAGTATGTAGCAGCGATGACAGTTTATAAAATTTGATGGGTTTGGGTATAAGCATCAAGCTCGGCTTGCGTCACCACTTTGGTGACATGCATCTCGTCCACACGAACTAGCAGTAACCCACCTAAAGCCAGTTGATAACGACGGGCGCTGCCAAAAGGCGTATAGGACACTTTGGATTGTTCGCCGAAAAATAGCCAGTCCTCATGGCCCAGCATAACAGCAACAGGTACCTGACCTTGTTGCTGCATCTGCTGAATTTGCTTGCTTACATTCTGTTCAATGGTTTCTGTGGTCATTACAATTCTGTCTTCATCTTGATCAACATTTTGCACCTGCCAGAATTCAATAAATTCTCTTGGTACAATACCATATATTTTATCTTTTTTTAAAATATATGACACTGTCATTTTTTGGCGGCTATTGATTTGTGAATAAAATGACATGGCTGTTCCACTTCAGTGCGGTATTCTCCCCCCCAATTTATTCTTCCCCAAAACTGCTCAAAGATAAAAACATTCATGCTCTAGTTAAAATTGTGTTTAAATATTTCCATTTCAAAAAATCAAGAAAATAGGCTAAAATAAATAAAAATCAATAATATGTAAAATAATTCCTTGAATACAAGATTAGTTTTTATCCGCAATTTAATTATTATTTACGCATTTCTTGCATAAAAAAAATACAAAATATTTATTTTATAAAAAACCTGTTCAAGCTACCCTTTAAAAAAATATCTGCATCCCTATTAATTATTTAATAGCAGTCAGTATCTAATACACAAGGAGTTCTCTCGTGAAGAAAGTTGTTAAGGCAAAAAATTTAATTGCATTTCGTATCTGGTTAGAAAAATTGGGCTATTCAGTAAAATCATTGACTGATAATCGTGGGTTTACCTTTAGCTTCAAAAAAGAATATGGTCTGGTCACATGTGATTTAGCAGGTAATGCGCTTGCCATGCAACTTGGTGAAGAATTCGAAGATCATTTAAAAGCTTAAAAGAGTATCGGTCATTTTGGATTAGGACAAAACAATAATAATTTTAAATCTATTTTTAAAAGCCCATTTTTTGGGCTTTTTATTTATGTTCACTTTTTACAGGCAATAAAAAAGCAAGGTCTATTTACCTTGCTTTAATATGGTGGGGATAGAGAGACTCGAACTCTCACGCCCAGAGGGCGCTGCGACCTGAACACAGTGCGTCTACCAATTCCGCCATATCCCCATCAGGACCAGCTTAGTGCTGGATTTTTCTTACAACAAAAAAGCAAGGTAGCTTACCTTGCCTTAATATGATGGTGGGGACGGAGAGACTCGAACTCTCACACCTTGCGGCGCTGGAACCTAAATCCAGTGCGTCTACCAATTTCGCCACGTCCCCATCAGGGTACCAACTTGATGTTGGATTTTTTAAAGCTTGGCAGAGGATCAAGGATTCGAACCTTGACGAACGGTTTTGGAGACCGTCATGCTACCATTACACCAATCCTCTATAACCTAATTATCAAACTATGCTGATAGTTAAGTGGTGGGGACGGAGAGACTCGAACTCTCACACCTTGCGGCGCTGGAACCTAAATCCAGTGCGTCTACCAATTTCGCCACGTCCCCAATGGCTGTGTATATTATAGAGATCGATTCCTGATGACAAGACCTTTTTATGAAAAATCCACTTGTTTGTTTAAATAAAAAACAAAAACCGTTTTTCTGTATTTTTCTTAAGCATTTTCAGTGACTAAGCAGCATTTTATTGTAGCAATGTCGGTAAATCTCTGCTGTTTTTGCTTCGCCAACATGCCACATAAAAGCTGTTCAAACGCTAAATAAGGTTGTGGCAGTTCAATATTTAGCTGCTGGCAATGCAAATAGGCCCAATCGTGATAATTTTTTGCACTCAGGCGCTGATTTTTCAACCATTCATACAGAATAATACCCAACGCATAAATATCCGTTTGCACGGTTTTTTCGGCACCCTGAAAAAGTTCGGGTGCCATATAGCGTGGTGTTGCCGTTAGATTTTTCGGATTGTGGACTGCATTGATTTTTTGTACCTGCTCAAAATCAATTAAACATACGCGGTTTTGATGTTTAACCAAGTGCTCACGTTTTAAATCACCATGAATCCAGCCCAACTGATGCAACTGATCCACGGCATCTAAAAGCTTCAAAAAAGTCTGTTTGATCTGTTGTAGTGACATCTCGGCACAATTACCAAGCAATAAGTCTGCGTCGCTTAGAATCAATGCTGCACTGCCCGACATGTGTGATTCAGCCAGGCTTTTAAAATTAGAAATCATTTGAAAAGGCAATAAAAAATCAGGCTGGCTGCTGGCAGAATTGGCTTGAGCTAAAAATTGCTGATAAAAAAGCAGTTCATTTCGAAACCCGGCTTCAACACTTGGATGGCTATTTAAGCTTTGGGTTTTTAACCAATAGTGTTGTTGCTGATATTCAAAGGTATATAAACAACGCCCAAAAGTTAAACTTTTGGGCTTGGTCTTTAACATTAAATGGATGTTAGAAAAATCCACATCTTTAAACTGCAATAAATTCTGCGGTTTTTTTCTCTGGATCATGCTGATAACTTAAAAGCTCTAAACAGTGCTGAATGGTTTTACCTACACGGGCATGGGTTTCGATAGAAGATATTTTCGGCCAGGTTGCCCGCTCCCCTTCTCTTTGCAATAACTTGAACAAATACGGGCGTGGATTCTGAAACATGTAACTATAATGGCGCAGGCTATAATCACCTACGATATTCACATCCCCATAATAACCTTGATCAATCACCCCATAGCCATGATCAAGCAAACGGCGTACAGGGGGAAACATGCCGACCCGACCACGGGCAAAATCCATGATTCCTTTGGTAATGACTTTGCCCTGACGACGAACAATCCGCTCTGGCCAGCTCATCATATCTTGACGATAGCGTTCTACATCACTTTGCATGAATGGCACAATATGTGGATTCACCTGACTGGCAATGGTGTAATTTAAGTTATACAGTCGCGCCATTTTTTCTTGCGGGAAATCACTTCTTACACTGCCGTCTACCCAACGGGTATTGGACATATAAGGGGTCAATTTGCCATCGTAACGCTTACTGGTGAGCTTAACCGGTGGAAACAGGATGGGCACAGCACAGGATGCCAACACCGCACTCCAAACCAGTAAATCTGGCGAAGTATAAGTATTCATGATGCGGGCTTGTTGTGAGGTGTCATAAGGTGCTACAGCGACATTAATATGTAAACCGGAAGTTTTAAAGGCTTCTTCAAATGTCACATCACCCAAATTTTCAATCAGGAATTTTTTCAGGTATTTTACATCGGCAAAACCACCGTTGCCCTTTAAAAGGTCGCCAAATTTACGAAAGTGAAAAGCTTCGGTAAAAAAGTTTTCACCATTTAAAAGACCGGTAATATCTGAAGGTTTTGAAGTACCGAGCATGGTGGTCATGATTGCCCCGGCACTCGAACCGGATAACACTTTAGGCATTAAATCCTGTTCAAGCAGTGCTTTACATACGCCGGTATGAAACAGTCCTAAAGTTGCTCCACCTGAAAACATGATAGCAGGCTGGCCATAAGCTTTTTTACACTGCTGAAAGAACTCTATTTTTTTTTCCATAGGCAAGCAAGTACAGTTGCTCGAAGCAATGTAAGCCAGGCTTTCACTGACTTCTTCCACATAATCTTCAATAATTTTTTTAGTGCCCACATAGGTAGCATTAAAAAGCATGGGATGTGCAATATTTGCGATATCGTAGCTTAAACCTTCACGCAATATATACATGAGATCTTGGGTACGTTTTTGAAAACGGTAGCGTTTTAACCTGCTTAATCGCTCAGAAATAATTTCGGCATCAAAATAAGGTGAACAGTTATCCAATTTCCATTCTTGAGCACCGGATTCTTCATCTATTTTTAGGGCAATGCTTTTCCATTCTTCATAGGTTTCAGCCGCAGCGAGCTGACTTTTTAATTTTTTTATACGGTATGCTTGATGTGGATTAATATTTGTCGTGAACTCATTAAATAACATATCTATCCCTCAAACACTTTCATTGTTATTTCCTGTCCCTGATCGGGTATCGAACATCATCTTTGTACAATCAACAAGTGATTAATCCATCATCATACCGCCTATTCAATTGGCAAACTATGGCTATTTGATATACAGTTTCCATGTAAAATGACCTTTTCACTTTATCCGTATAAGCTGAACCATCATGGCAACAATTGATTTACCTGACAATATCTTACAAGTTCTTTCGACTGTACTCCAACAGCTACAGCAAAACCTACCTGAACTGAAACAAGAAACCAACTTTGAAGCTTCGGCTTATAAGTGGCAAAATAAACAATTAAACGCCATTCAGCAGCCTAAAAAAATCTATTTGGACGATTTAAAAGGTATAGAAAAACAAAAAGAAAAAGTGATTCAAAATACCCGGCAATTTTTAAAAGGCTTGCCTGCCAACGATGTGCTACTGACTGGCTCACGCGGCACAGGGAAATCCTCAATTGTACGTGCATTATTAACCGAGTATGAATCTGAAGGCTTGCGTTTAATTGAAATTGAACGTGATGATTTGGCCGATTTGCCGATGATTCAGAAATTGATTGAAAATCGTCCTGAAAAATTTATTGTCTACTGTGATGACCTGGCTTTTAACGCAGAAGATGAAAACTATCGCAGTTTAAAAAGTGTATTGGATGGTTCATTACAATCCGGTTCAAGCAATTTTATTATTTATGCCACCAGCAACCGCCGTCATTTATTGCCGGAATTTATGCATGAAAACACCCCGATAACGCGTATGGATGTTCCTCAATACACGGAGCTACACCCACAAGAAGCCATTGAAGAAAAAATTTCACTGTCTGACCGTTTCGGTATGTGGCTGTCGTTCTATCCGATGGATCAGAACTTGTACCTGGAAATCGTGCAGCACTATTTAGCAAAAGCTGGTATGTCCATGACAGATGAAGTACGCGCCGAAGCCTTAAGATGGTGTCAGGCACGTGGACAGCGTTCAGGGCGTGCAGCGTATCAGTTCTCAAAACACTGGATTGGATCACAACAGTTAAAAGCACTTTAAATCCGATCAAGTTTCATATAAAAACCAGCTTAAAATGAGCTGGTTCTTTTATAGAAATTTGGCTTTTAAAGCGGAAACACAAGATAAAAAGAAAGCAAAAATACATAACGAGTATCGGGAAGTAAAAGATCAATTTAATCAGTTTATTGAGAAAAATCGTTCAAAGTCATTCTAGCCCGATTTTATGCTTCAGACTTGAGTTGACGTTTATACTCAAACATTTTTCTATCTGTTTCAGCAGCTGCTTTAAACAGTCCTTGAGAAGGATGACGCCGCCCCCAATCGCCGCAGCAATTTTTTCCTGTGTTAAAGCTTGTATAAGGCGACTCAAGAGTACTTCTACTACTCCTGCCTCATCATTTTCTACACTTAAAATCACAAACTCATCCCTACCTAAACGAGCCACAATATCATTACTGTGTGCAGTATTTCTGAGCACATAGGTAAAACTGATTCTGAATATAAATCCGCATATATCAAATTATACTTTGCCCCAACCCCTTCAACTGAGTATTAAAAAGAGACTCTCTCGCCTCTTTTTTAATTCTTTATATTTAAGCTTCGCTTGGATTGGTCAACTCTGTCATTGGCCAACGTGGCGTAGTCGTCACAGACAAGCCATCATGCTGCCCTGCTTTTAAACGCTGATAACCGGCAAAGGCAATCATGGCACCATTATCAGTACATAACGCGGGTTCTGCATAATAGACTTGGGCTTTAATTTTAGCCAAATCCGCTTCCAGACGTTCACGTAAACGTTTGTTGGCACTTACACCACCTGCAATCACCAAACGTTTTAAACCGGTCTGTTTCAGTGTTTTTACCGATTTTTTCACCAGTGTATCTACTAGTGCTTCCTGGAAGCTCGCTGCGATATCAGCTTCACGACCTTGACCTTCCACTTTTTTCAATTGAATGGAAACTGCCGTCTTTAAACCACTAAATGAAAAATCCAGACCTTGATGCAGCATTGGACGCGGGAAAGCAAAGGCTTCTGGATTCCCCTGCTCAGCCAGTTTTGAAATGTTCGGACCACCTGGATAAGGCAAGCCCATCATCTTTGCCACTTTATCAAAAGCTTCACCGGCAGCATCATCAATGGATTCACCCAGCAATTCATATTGACCAATGCCATGAGCTGCCATGAGCTGAGTATGCCCGCCAGAGACCAATAAAGCGACAAACGGAAATTCTGGCGGAGTTTTAGACAACAAAGGCGCCAACATATGACCTTCCATATGATGCACACCAATGGCCGGTTTATTCAAAGCAAACGCCAAGGTACGACCAAACAGTGCACCAGTCATAAGCGCTCCCATCAAGCCGGGACCACGTGTATAGGCGACGGCATCAATGTCTGATTTTTTAATATTGCTTTGTTCAAGCAACTGATTCATTAAAGGAATTAACTTACGCACATGATCGCGTGAAGCCAGTTCCGGGACCACTCCACCATATTCGGCATGCAGTTTAATCTGACTATATAACACCTGTCCTATTAAGCCAACTTCACTGTCATAGAGTGCTAACCCAGTTTCATCACAAGAAGTTTCCAAGCCCAGAACGATCATTAAACTGCCTTTTACCCGTATCTAAATATTGCTAAAGCTATTATAGACTTGTGATATGAGATGTAAATGAGTAAAATACTGCACTTCACTTGTGATCGAAGGCAATTCAGCCTAGATCTTATCCATAACTTAATGAGGATTCTTCATGCCACAAGTTAAATTGAAAGAAGGCGAACCAGTAGACGTAGCTATCCGTCGTTTCAAACGTTCATGCGAAAAAGCAGGTGTTTTAGCTGACGTTCGTAAACGTGAATTCTACGAAAAACCAACTCAAGAACGTAAACGTAAAAAAGCTGCTGCTGTTAAACGTTACCAAAAGAAATTGGCTCGCGAATCAGTTCGTACTACACGCCTTTACTAAGATTAATTTGTGATTGACTGCCTGGACTAAATAAATGACTACTTTAAAAAACCAAATCACTGAAGTTTTGAAAGCAACAATGCGTGCTAAAGAAATGAATAAGTTGACGGTTATTCGTAGTCTGCAGGCAGCAATTAAGCAAATCGAAGTCGATGAGCGCAAAGAGCTTGACGACGCTCAAGTTCTTGCGGTCATTGAAAAGCAAATTAAACAACGTAAAGAATCGGTTAAAGCCTTTGAAGGCGCTGGCCGAGATGATTTAGCTAGTAAGGAACAAGCCGAAATTGAAGTGTTATCTCAATTTCTACCAGAAGCTATGACTGAGGAAGAGCTTGATTCTATCATTGCGCAGACGATTACTGCACAAGAAGCTACTAGCATGAAAGATATGGGTAAGGTGATGAATTCTCTGCGTCCGCTCATAGCCGGGCGCGCCGATCCTGCACAAGTTTCAGCTAAAATTAAAGCTAAACTTAGCTAACCCCACTTCTAAAATCGTTCTTTATCGTTGAACTGCCTTTAAGCAAAGACAGTTCAAATGTTTCATCTAATCTCTTATAAACATTCCCGATTATTTCAGATCACACTGAATATTATATTTTTTCAAAATCAGCATTTCTTTTGATGACATCACTTTATTAATGACGTCTTGCCTGGTCATGTGTCTAAATTGACGATCCAAAGACTCCCTGTTCTGATCTGCCGCCTGATATAACCGATCTACATAATTACCCACGATTCCACAGAATTTCGCTTGTTGCTGTGAAGTAAATCTGGTTTGCTGAGCATCCAAACTACTAAAAAAATTCCTGGTTTCTTGCTTATATTGCTCAGAAATTTGATCCACAGCTGCCACGTATTGCTCAACACTTGCTAAGGCAACATTTGATGTCGCACACCCCATTAAAAAACAGGAAAATAATATTTTTTTCATCATTCAATCAATATTGTTCATCGTCAGAAATACAAATGCAGCCTAAGATTATCATATACTTCAAGTTTCTAGATGTAGATTTTATTCTTCAATATGCAGAAAAGATGGCTTGTATTTAATATAAGCTTGCTCTGTAGGTGCCAGTAATTCACCCGAAGTTACCGTCCCTAAGCGTAAACGAATAATTTCAGGCAAATCGACCCGATAAGAATAAATTGGACTACCACATTCCTGACAAAAAACCCATGCTTTATTCGGGCTATGGAAATATTCTTTTAAAAATTTAAGTCCAGTGGTAATTTCAAATTTTGATTGCTGTAACGGACTGTTCCAGGCAAAGATTGAGCCTTGCGCCATTTGACAATCCTTACAGTAACAGATGATGGTTTTTTCAATTTCACCCTGATAACGATATTTCACCCTTCCACATAAGCATTGACCTTCTAGCATGTGTTACTCCTTGTTTTTATTATCACTGCAACATAATCATATACAACTAAATTCTGAGCTGTCGCTCTTTTTGCATTTCCTGAATCCGTACTTTTAATTTTGCAGCTAACACAGCATTATCTTTAGCCAAGCGCTGTGCATGCAATAAAGACTTAATCGCATTTTCTTCCGAACCCGACCAGTATTCTACTTCTGCCCGATAACGCAGCACATTCACCGTTCTAATTGGGGATTGATGATCGATATTTGCAGCTTGCTGCATCAGGCGCCAAGCCTGAATATCACGCGGATTTTTATTGATAAAGCGTTGGATCAGACTGAAAGCTTGTGCAGGCTCTTTTTGACGGATATAGACTTCCGCCAGTTTAAAAGCCAAAGCCCTGTTTTCCGGCATAATCAGTGCTGCTGATTGAATGGCCTGATAAGCTTGCTCGGTTTTATTTTGTCCCAAATAAATATCGGTTTGAATAAGAACCAGCAGATTATTTAAATACTGCTGTTTTTTGGCCCGATCTAAAACCTGCTGCGCCAGAATATAATCGCCCTGTTTTAAATAAAATGCAGCCAATGCCAGCTGGCCGGCAAAATTATTGCGATTCGCCAAAACCTGAAGTTGTTGCTCTGTGGTCTGGTTAGAAATGACCTTGCTGTACCACTTCAGTATTTCAAAATCTTCATCATGCAAGCTTGATTTTACCAGAGGGAATTGATTAGCTCTTAAACGCGCTTCACTCATCCGTTCTGTACTGAGCGGATGGGTGAGCCAGAAATCAGGCAAGAAACTGACTTTACTGGTTGCCCGGTCCATGACTTCAAAAAAGTCCGCCATACTTTGCGGGTTATAGCCTGCGCTATACATATACTGCATGCCAATCCGGTCTGCTTCACGCTCCTGATTCCGACTATAGTTCAGCTGTTTATCCATCAATGCCGCCTGAGAACCCAGCATTACCGCAGTTCCAGCATCACCATCAGCTTGAGAAGCAATTAGCGCGCCTACAAGTAATCCTGCCACAGTTAACAGGCCCTGCCCCTTAAACGCCTCTTGTGAGCGACTGTAATGACGTTGTGATACATGGGCTACTTCGTGAGCCATCACCCCAGCCACTTCATCCATATTTCGGGCAGAAGTGATTAAGCCAGTATTGATGGCAAATAATCCACCCGGAACGGCAAAAGCATTAATTTGAGGATCATCGACAATCACCAGCCCTATGGGCTGACCCAGCTGGGTCTGGCTTAAAATATGTGAAAATACACTCCCCAACTGATCTTCCAGCCACGGATTCTGCAAGACAGGCATTTGGTGCTGGACTTCACGAAAGACCTTTTCACCAATCATTTTTTCTTTTTGCTGGTCAATCAGACCAACACCACTACCAATTTCCGGAACATTAAATTGTGAGGTTAAATTGACATTTGCACTGTGCGTTAATGTGATTGCTGAAATCAAAGTCAGGTTACACGCCCATAAAAACCGTTTCAATGTGATGTTCTCAAACTGCTTTTTTCAATTCACCTGACTATAACATTGAAAATTGGAGCAATTTGCAATGAAGTGTTATCAAAGTTTAAGCAAAGGCCGGATTCACCAGATAAGGCGGTGTACGGCCTTCCAGCACATCCACCAGGTTACGATAGGCCAACTCAGCCATTTTTTTACGCGTTTCCGCAGTCGCAGAACCGACATGCGGCATAGTTACCACATTTTCCAGAGCAAAAAGTTCTGATTCCTGCAAAGGCTCTTTTACATAAACATCCAGTCCAGCAGCAAAAATTTTGCCGGCTTTAAGTGTATTAATGAGTGCTTGCTCATCCACCACAGAACCACGGGCAATATTGACAAAAACCGCATGTGACTGCATTTGATCGAACTCGTGCTGCCCAATCAAGGCCTGAGATTCCGCATTTAGATCAACAGCAACAACTATAAAATCAGACTGCTGCAATAATTCATCCAAGGCACAATAACGGGCGTTTAACGGCTGTGCCAGTTCAAGTTTTTCACGGCGGTTATGATAAACAATGTTCATGTTGAAACCATAAAAGCCACGGCGTGCAATCGCAGCGCCGATATTGCCCAAACCAATGATCCCCAAAGTTTTACCAAAAACATCCTGCCCGAATTGCGCTGTCCCCACGGTACGTTGCCAGTTGCCCTGCTTGGTCCATTGATCCAGAGCCGGAACTTTACGTGCTGCGCTCATCAGCAGACTAAATGCCAAATCGGCAGTGCTTTCGGTTAATACATGCGGGGTATTAGATAACCAGATTTTTTGCTGGTTTAAATAGGACAGATCGTAATTGTCATAACCCACACTGACACTGGAAATAATTTTAAGCTGCTGTGCCGTTGCCAGATTATTTTCATTTAGTAATCGCCCTGCACCAATCATTGCATCGGCATCTTTAACTTGCTCAAGAATCTGTTGGTTGACATTACCCTGTTTCGGGTTAATGATGACCACCTGATATTGCTGTTGCAAACGCTGAAGGATATCCTGATCTAACTGGCTAAAAACCACGACTTTCTTGTTCATGTTCCATCCGTGTTTTGAGGCGATTTTTGCATAAACTGCCACAAGCGTTTTTTCAATAAGGGCTGATTCAGCATTTCCTGCAAACCCGCCAGATTGATGCTTTTTGAATGTTTTAAATAAGCACTCTGCCCCAGAAAAATAATATTTTTATCTGCACTGATTGCATCTAAAAATCCTTGTACATAACTTTCCGCACCGTGACCATCCTGAAAACCCATTAAAGGAAATGGCCACTGCAATTCATTATATTCACCCGATACTGCATGTTGAATATTATGCCAAAGTTGCTGCTGCTCAGCGGTGATTTCTGTTGTGTCCACTACAATTACACAGTGTGACAAAGCCAATGCTTGCAGCTGAAAAGGGGAAATTTGCTGTGCCGGACGTGTTGCTATCTCCTCGGCGACAATGTCAATTTTTTCTTCTACTGCTGCAATTGGAGAGATTAAAGACTCGGTGCATTCAGGCTCTTGCCTTTGGTCTGCTTTAAGGGCTAGTGGTAGTACAGCTGGTGCTTTTGCCAGCACAATTTCAGTCTGATATTCAGCTGCGGCCTGATCTCGCCACAGCGATGAAGATGGCATTTTTTGACATACAACATTCCGAGGAACCCAGATATCGATTCCTAAAGTTGCCAATATGTCACGCTGATGCCCTATCATCTTTTTTCATCACCAATTGAATAGTGGATATTCTAACGAGATTAGCGATTTTTTGCTGGGCTTTTATTGAATCATCCGGCATTTTATCGTATGGGGATTAGACAATCATCAAACTGTTTTTCTTCTGCATCAACTCGACAATTTCATCAGTTTCAAAACCAAAACGCCAATACAACAGCTCCAGAACATCCAGTTCATCCTGGGTAATAATACGATCATTCCACAAACATAATTCTGCAATGCCTAAAATACTCAGACGGTCACGCAGTAGTAAACCCGCAATATCATTCAGAATTTCGGCTAAATCAATCGGCTCATCCGAAATTTCAGCATAAATTTCCAGTTCTTTTACAGTTAATACCCGTTTCAGGATTTTTTCACGCACATCAAGCTGATTGTGGCTATTAATTTGCTGCACATGCAATAAGGCATCAATCAAACGCACAATATGCGGTTTCACCTCATCCAAAGACGTTGGAGTATGAATCGGTAAAAGATTCAATTCATGTTTCACATATTCAAGCAATAAAGCATCCAATAAACCAATTTCACCATCTTCCTGAATAATTCGCGCCAGTTTCATCAAAAACTGGCGTGCAATGGTCGCTGGCATAGAGCCAATATTTTTACATGCCTCGCGAAAGATCGAGATATGAACCCGTCCATCTAAATGCAGTAATGAATCCACAATGGCACGGCTGACTTCGGCTTCAGCCGGAATAAATTCACGGTACTGCCGAATCATTAAAATGGCCACCATCACTTCCCGTGAACCCGTAGCAGTCTGCAATGCACGCTGGATTAATTCAGGACGCTGCATATTGTTTCGAATTTCTGGATTTAAGGGTTTAATGGCATCCTTCAGGGCAAAACTGATCGGTGATAGACGCAGCAATGGCAAGGGTTGCGGGGAGCTCCAGGGTATATAAACTTCACTGTTCAGCTCTTCAAGCGAACGAAACAGGCTAAATAAGGGCTGATTGCGTAATTTCTTCAAATTTTCAAGCTGTAAATCCTGCACCAGACCAGGATTCAACTCATAAATACGTTGATCAATACGCGGATGAATATTCATCCAGTTTTGTGGACCTAAAGAATTAGCAAAACACATATGCGAAATGGATTCTGCATATTCGCTATGAATTTGTGATCCTGAATGATGTACATGAATTCTCAATAAGGTTTGCACATTGGCATCATTTTGAATCAGACGCCTGGTTTTTTGATCATTCTTAAAAGTGCGGCTACCGAGTGAAATATATTTAATAAAACGGGTAATCAAAACCCCTAAACTCCCAACCAACCAGATCAGCCCACCCATAGCTACAAAGAAAGTCGCAAGTTTATGCCTATATGCCCGACCATGCTTGGTAAAGCCTAATTTGGCAATTTTACTGCCCCACTGGCTCAAAGTCGTCAGGCTGCTGTAAAGAATTTTTAGACGCGTATTTTCAGCTGTTTCACCCGATAAAATTTTATTGAATTCATGACTTAACAAACCATAAAGTTCTAATTCATCCAGATTCTGCAAAGCACCCCAGGTTAAAATGATCACAATATCACGTGGATAAAATCCGGCTGTCAGTGCATTTACCCCAACTTCATCAGGCAACACATATACCGTAGGTGTATCAATTAAAAAGGTTTCAGCCAGCTGTTCGGTAATTTTTAGGGCTATGCTTTCTTCAGGAATACTTTCGATTAAATTTAAACGACGAGCCCCCATCTGTTTCGCCAGTGAATGTCCACCAGAACGAAAAACATAGAACTCATACCCTATAGAAACAGCCATCACACTCAGTAATAAAGCAATCAAATAGGGACTTAACACATGCCAGAAGATGGATTGAGTTTGATCAAAATAAAAAACATTCAACCCCAAAATGGTATTTAAAATAAATAATGTCAGCAACACCGCGAGTACACAGATACTTGCAGACCAAATCATATTTTTGTTTTGAATAAAAGAATAACCCGCACTCTTCAATGTAAAGTTCCTTTATTACATTGTATTTATCTACTCATCATAAATTAAAAAAGCGGGAATTTCCCGCTTTTCATCGCATGCAAGAAGAATTTATTCTTCTTTCACGCCAGTCAAGTCCACTGACGCCGCATCAATATTGACATCAATATAACCATCTTGAGCTTTTTTAGCAGAGTCATTACGCTTACTTTCCAGTTCCTCCAGATAAGCTTCATCGATACCGCCCGCTACATACACACCATCAAACACCGAACAGTCAAATTCCTGTAATGCTGGTACCTTGTTGGTACGAACTGCGCCTTTTAGATCTTCCAGGTCCTGGAAAATCAAACGGTCTGCACCAATAATTTCACGGATTTCTTCAACACTGCGGTTTGAGGCAATCAGTTCCGCTTTTGCTGGCATATCAATACCGTACACGTTTGGATATTTTACCATCGGTGCAGCCGAAGCAAAGAATACTTTTTTCGCCCCGGAATCACGTGCCATTTGAATAATTTCGTTACAGGTGGTACCACGTACAATCGAGTCATCCACCAGTAAAACGTTTTTGCCTCTAAACTCCAGTTCAACCGGGTTTAGCTTTTGACGTACCGATTTCTCGCGTTGCTGCTGACCCGGCATAATAAAGGTACGTCCGATATAACGGTTTTTCACAAAACCTTCACGGAATTTAACACCCAAACTATTTGCCAGTTCCAAAGCGGAAGTACGAGAAGTATCCGGAATTGGAATCACCACGTCGATGTCGTGCTCATCACCCCATTCGCGGATAATTTTGCTGGCAAGCTTTTCGCCCATTTTTAAACGTGCTTTATATACTGAAATGCCGTCAATGATGGCATCTGGACGTGCAAAATACACATATTCAAAGATACAAGGACGATATTCAGGATTTTCAGCACATTGCTTGCTAAACAGCTCACCCTTTGAAGTAATCAAAATGGCTTCGCCTGGTTCAATATCACGTTCAACTTTAAAGCCTAAAGCGGTAATCGCTACAGACTCGGAAGCAATGATATATTCAAGGCCTTTTTCCGTTTCACGAGAACCATAAATCAATGGACGAATACCATTTGGGTCGCGGAAACCCACCAGACCATGTCCGGTAATCATGGCAACTACACCATAAGCACCTTTACAGCGCTCATGTACACGTGTCACCGCATTGAAGATATCTTCCGGCGACGGATTCAACTCGCCACTTTTCTGCATTTCATGAGCAAAAACGTTTAACAGTACTTCAGAATCCGAATCGGTATTCATGTGACGAAGATCTGTTTTAAACAAATCTTCATGAATTTCTTCAGCATTGGTCAAGTTACCGTTATGCGCCAGGGTAATTCCATAAGGCGAGTTCACGTAAAATGGCTGTGCTTCTGCACTGCTCGAAGAACCCGCTGTCGGATAACGCACATGACCAATACCGTAATTACCTAGCAGTGCACGCATGTGACGCGTATGGAAGACATCTCGCACCATACCGTTGTCTTTACGCAGGAATAGCCGCCCTTTATGACAGGTTACTATTCCGGCTGCATCCTGACCACGATGCTGTAACATCGTCAATGCATCAAACAACATTTGGTTAACGGGTGACTTACCAGCTATACCAACTACTCCACACATAGCAACCTCGCAAACAAGCTAGGATTAATAAAAAGGATTATTTGTTGATTCGCCTGTACGCGCTGCATGCTTCTGCGTTTTTTCAGACGATGAGTCGGAAGATGACGCTGCGTCTTCAGACTTGATATGAGCAAGTGCCCCTTGCGCCGCTTCTTTAGAAAGTTCGGTCGCCCAGGGCGCATACGGAATAAGGAGTTGTACAAATTTAGACTGTTTCCAGTGCGGAGAACTTTCCACCCAGGGACCCAGGCCCTGCATGGTGATGAGTACAATCAATAAACCTTTTAAAGAGCCAAAAGCACCACCTGCCAAACGGTTCAATGGGCCGAGTTTCAGGCTCTTCAATACTTTGTTCAGAAATGCGGTGACAATCCAGGTTAACACCACCATGACCAATACAATAAATGCAAAAGCTGCTATTTTTTGTACCACTGGATCTACACTGAGCGAGACCATCGAAGGTGCCAGGATGGCTGCGTATTTTGCACCGATGACCAGCGCAAGAACCCATCCTACCAAGTTCGCAAAGGCTGAAACCAATCCTTGTCGCAAACCGTTGAGCCCTCCAATGAGCAAGATAATCAGTATAAAGATATCCAGTGTATTCATGGTGTGTTTAAAGCATCAATACAATCTTTAATCAGGGCTGGACCTGTATATATGAGGCCACTATAAATTTGTACAAGGCTGGCACCCACCTGTTGTTTCGCAACAGCCTGTTCGCCCGACAAAATCCCGCCTACCCCGATCAATGGAATCTGACCTTTTAATACTTTAGCAAAAGCAGCAAGACAAGCGGTACTTTTTTCAAATACAGGCGCACCGGACAAACCACCCGCTTCATTGCCATATTTCAGGTTTTCCACCCCTTCACGAGACAAGGTGGTATTGGTCACAATCAAACCATCAATTTTAAACTGGATTAACTGTTTCCCAATGAACTGGATATCTTCGTCGGTCAGATCAGGAGCAACTTTAAGCACTAAAGGTACATAATGCTGATACTCTTCCGCCAGTTCAAGCTGACGTTTTTTCAAGGTTTGCAGCAATTCTGTTAACGCATCGCCGCTTTGCAGGCTGCGCAAATTTTTAGTATTCGGCGATGAAATATTGACCGTGATATAGGAAGCGTAGTTATAGACTTTTTCCAGACAGATCAGATAATCATCTACAGCATTTTCAACCGGGGTATCGGCATTTTTACCAATATTAATGCCCAAAATACCTTTGAATTTTGCTGCCTTGACATTTTCAATCAGCTTGTCTACACCGTCATTATTAAATCCCATACGGTTAATAATGGCCTTGGCTTCAGGCAAACGGAATAAACGGGGATGTGGATTGCCCGATTGGGGACGTGGTGTAATGGTTCCAATTTCAATAAAACCAAAGCCCAGCCCAGCCAGAGCATCAATATAAGCGCCATTTTTGTCCAGACCAGCTGCCAAACCTACCGGATTGGGAAATTCAATTCCCATACAGGTCACAGGTTTGGACGCTACGTTTTGACGCATCATGCCCATGCGATGAGCTGATTTCAATAACGATAGTGTGAGCTCATGTGCACGCTCTGGTGCTAAAGAAAACAACAAAGGGCGGGCAAGAGAATACAACATATCTATAAAAGTCTACTGCTTTTTAAGTCGGCATATTATAGGCATAGCCCGCAGAAAACGCCATGCTTCACAGATCTTTATTTTTACCCTTTATTGCACTGTCGCTGTTAATTTAATCTGACCAGCATCAGAAATTAGTTCTATTTTCTCAAGGCTTAGACCCATTTGTACTAATTGGGTTAAAAAATTTGCCAAGATGGCATAATTTTCATGTGCCGCAACAATCTGGATTTGCTCACCCGTTTGCTGGGAAGCCACCGATAATCCCTGCTGCTGGGCAACACGCTGAACCTTTTCTGCAGCAGTTAACTGCACGTCATCTGCAGGTTTCATGGTGACTGCATTACTTTGCATCCATACAATCATATCCTTAAGATCATTGACCCGATTCTGCTGTTTATTCGCAGCGGCATGCATATACCAGAGTGCCGAACCAATAACCGCAATCACAACAAAAATAGTGGTAAAGATCACCATATAACGTTCACGTTGCGACAGCTGGTCCAGATAATCCGTGACTCTTTCAATGAATTGATCAATCGAGTTTTGCAGTTTTTCTGATGTATTCATTATTGTATTTTCACCAATCCAATTGCACCTGGACCATTGGGCTGAACAGTGCCTAATTCTGCCTTAAAGCCTTGCTGATTGAGCTGCTGGGTTAAATTTTGCAAAGCAGCCGCAGAATTGGCTTTCAATTCCATATTTAAAATAGAAGCTTCATAATTGATACGATTAGCCACGATCTGATTTTGCATCAGCACTGGACCAATCCGGCTTAGCAGCTGTAAAGCTTGAGTATTGGCACTTTTATTTAAGCGTACATGACTTTCAAACTGGCTTTTTAAATTCTGCTCGGTCACACGACTACTCTGTCCAAACCAGTACTTATACTGATCAATCGCTTGCAACGCAGTCTGGTCTGCCACTTTTTTATATTTATACCAGCATGTTGCATCATAGCCAAACTGGACAACAATAGCAGCAACCAAGACAGCAGCACAGGCTTTCCAATAACCGGACATAGCCTGACTGTTTTTAGCTTTAGGTAGAATATTAAAAGGATGAAGTCGCGCTTTTTTTAATACCGGTATTTCATAATGGAAAGATTCAATCTGTTCCTGCGTCACCATGGCTTCAAGGCTTTGCATTTGTTCAGCGGTAAAATTACTGATTTTATAAGATTGCCCCGAAGGCTGATAATCTAAAAACAGTGCCAGATCATCCACCGAATTGCCCATAAATTCACTTTCACGCACCAGCAAGCGCCCGGACAGGTTCGCAATGATGATCTGCCCCACTTCTGGAGCTGGTAAAATGAGAAAATCGGGCAATAAGGAAGCAACTTTAACCGGGATTAAGTTCAAAGCATGTTGCAAGGTTTCAACCGTACTATTTGCCACACCCAAAATGATTAACTGATCGGGATTTTGAAAATGATGCAATATTTTCATGGAATCGATGGGCAAAAGCACAAATTCTTCTAATAAATATTTAACCCCATCCGTACCCAATTTCTTGTACTGGGGCCTGGATAGACTCTGTTGCAGCATTTGTACATCACGACTGGGAAAAAATACCACAGCTTCTTGTCCATGATAGCCTTGAATATCTTGAATTAATTGTTCAAGACTAAAGGCCTGAGACCAACTCTCTCCAGTTGACCAGTGCCAAACCCCATTGGCTTCAGGCATCCATAAATACAACATCAATATTTTTCTGCCGTTTTAATTAATATTCTATACATTTGGAATAAAACTTTTTAACTGTGTTGATAATCCTGTTGCAATCACTGCTTGTTCATATATCCGCGCTTCAGCCAGAGCATACGGATGAGAAGGTTCTGCGGTCAACAATGATGCCATATGCGCCACTACATTCATATGACACACCACCACAATAGACTCATAAGGAAGCTGAGACAGCCAGTCTACTGCCAATTTTGCATCATCATCCGGCTTAATCTTATTGCACACCAGTACCGGTACATCACGAAAATAATGTTGTAAATGTGCCAGGGTTTCCTGCGCACGCAATAAAGGACTCACCACAAAAGCATCAGGACGAATGATATCCTTTAAATATTCTGCAGTGAGTTGGGCTTGCACATGTCCACGCTCGGTCAAAGGACGCTTATCATCATTGCCATGCACCGCTGGAGCGGCTTCACCATGACGGACTAAGATAAGTTGCATAAAAAATTCCTTATTTTCAAATATGCAGCGATTATAACCAAGCTTTATAAATGCAATAATATGATTTAAAATTACACTTCATTGTGAGGTAAAACAAATTCCACATCGCTACGGTGACCATTTTTCATGAGTGAAAGTGCAATGCTTAAAGGCGGTGCACCTTCAAAAATCACATCATATAATGCACTGGTAATTGGCATATAGACACCTAATTCTTCCGAACGGCTACGCACCTGTACAATGGTATTGATCCCTTCCGCAGTTTGGCCCAATTCTTGGGTGGCCTGTTCAAGGGTCTTACCCGAACCTAAGGCAAAACCCACCTGATAGTTACGGCTGAGCGGACTATTACAGGTTGCAAACAAGTCACCCACGCCAGACAATCCTAGGAAAGTCAGAGGGTTTGCACCCAGTTTCACCGCAAAACGGCTCATTTCTGCCAGTGCACGGGTTAAAATCATGCTCTTGGTGTTTTCACCCACCTTATAAGCAGCAGCCATACCCATGGCAACAGCATAGATATTTTTTAATGCCCCACCCAGCTCCACACCATGCACATCATCGCTACCAAAAACACGGAACAATGCGCTATGCAACGCTTGCTGTACGGCATAACGCACCAGTTCCGATTGGCTGGCAATCACAGTTCCTGCAGGTTGCCCGGCCATAATTTCCTTAGCCAGATTCGGTCCTGAAAGGACACCATAGGGAACCTGAGGCAATTCTTCGCGAATAATATCGCTCATAAAATGGAAAGTTTTCGCTTCAATACCTTTGGTTAAGGAAATCACCGCCTGTGAGCTAATAAAAGGCTTAATTTGTTTCAGTACATCGCGAAAAGAATGGCTAGGAATAGCCACCAAAATAATGTCACGATTACAGACAGCTGTTTCTAAATCCGATACCGCTTTTAAACCCGGCTCCAAAACAAAATCGGGTAAATAGCGTTTATTGATATGGATCTGATTAATTTCTGCTGCCGCTACCTCATCACGAATCCAGATAATGGTATCACAACCATTGCGTACAGCAGTATTGGCCATTGCCGTACCAAAACTGCCACCGCCCAATACGGTCACACGCAAGGCCGTTTTTTGATCAACCACAACCGGTTCAACAAGATCTGAAAATTTCAACTCTGACATTATTTTTATATCTCAACTCATGATTCAATACAGTTACTTATTCCAGTAACTGACATAGTTTTGTGTATCCACTGCTGTACGCGCTGGAATCGCTTTCGCTGCCGTTCCAATATAAATAATTCCAGAAATTAAATCATCTTCTGATAGTCCCAGGCTTCGCTTAAACAACGGCGACTCAACCACCGCTCCGCTACGCCACATGGTTGAAAAGCCTTGTACCTGTAAAGACAACAAGAAGTTTTCTATTGCTGCACCTGAACTTAAGGTTTGTTCAAAATTAGGCACTTTAGGATGGGGCTGAAATTGGGTTAATGCCAAAACCAGCAGCGGTGCACGAAATGGATGGTTTTTTACCCGATCCAATTGAGCGGGATCAGTTTCACCCAAATCCGCCAAAGCTCTGGACAGCAACTCACCAAAAGCTTCACGCTGATCACTCGGAATCACCACAAAACGGGTAGGCTTTAAACGATGATGATCTGGTGCAGTCAAAGCCGCCTGAAAGGCTTTCTCCAGTTGCTCTGCATTCGGCGCAGGCTCAACCAAATGCCCAATCGACTGACGTTGATGAATATTTTGATGAACCGTATCTACCGCTGAATCCGTCATTGACTTTGATATCTTTGTACTAAATATTTCATCAAGATTAGCATAATCTTGTTTAGATACTCTAGAGCGTTGAGTGAATGTCTACTCCACAATAGCTAACTTAACCAACTTTCAGTCACAGAGAGTTCATATAAAGCTGCATATTTCATACAAGTCCTTCAAAAATCATTCAAAAAATCATGTTCAAATAACTCAAACTCTTTTTAAAACAATCCTAGGGGAAAAAGATGAAACAAGTTTTTGCACTCGCTTCTGTTGCCGTTGCTGTCGCCTTAACTGCCTGTGCATCCAATCCAACCACCTCATTAGCGACTCAAAAAGAAAATAATCAATATGAAGTGACGGGTATCGGTAAAAGCAGTTTAATTTCTAAAAATAATGCGATTACTGCAGCCAATAATGCCTGTGGTAAAAAAGCCACGCCTGTTATCGTGAATGAAAAAACTGAATACAACGGTGCCTTAAAAGGTGTCGTCGATGAAAAAACCGGACAAATGATTCAGGCTGCAACTACTGTATTGAGTACCTTGGCTGGCAAAAGCGGCAGTCTGGCACGTGATGAAGACTATCAAACCGTACTGACCTTCACTTGCCGAGCCAACTAAGAAACCAAATCACAGCCTGCCTCATCTTATTTATTCAATACAACTATCCAGGGCAAAAAAAGCCGCTTCAATAAGCGGCTTTTTTGTTTATCGCATTATTTAATGCTGAGATAAATATCTTGAAAATTAACAATAACCTTCAAGACGGGTTAAAGGCAATTTCTGACCAATGGCTTTTTCAATTTCTGGAAGATAGAACGCATCATCTTCAGATAGGAAACTAATACTTACCCCACTACTTCCCGCACGACCGGTACGGCCTATACGATGCACATAGTCGTCAGACTGCTCAGGAAGGGTAAAGTTGATTACATGCGAAACACCGTCCACATGAATACCACGACCTGCAACATCGGTCGCGATCATAATATTATGTTGGCCGTTCTTGAATTGATCCAGCATTTTAAGGCGCTTGTCTTGTGCAATTTCACCTGACAACATCACCACTTTATAACCGTCTTTTTTCAGGTGATCATAAAGCTTACGTACCTGGTCACGACGGTTAGCAAAAATCATGACTTTTTCAATCGGCTCATCACGCAAGATTTCTTGCAACAATTTATATTTATCAGTTTTGGCAACCATATAAACGCGCTGTTCCACATCAGCATTGGTTTTCTTTTCCGGCTCAATTTCCACAGTCACCGGTTCGAACAACCACTGTTGCGCCAGATTCAATACATCATAGCTAAAGGTGGCAGAAAACATTAAGGTTTGACGCTGTTCTTTACGCGGAGAAAAACGCACAATACGTTTTACCGATGGAATGAACCCCATATCCAGCAAACGGTCTGCTTCATCAATCACCAAAAATTCAATCTGGTCCAACCAGACTTCTTTTTGTTCAACAAAGTCGATTAAACGTCCTGGTGTCGCCACAATAATATCGACAAAATTTTTATCCAGCTGCGCTTTCTGCTTATCAAAATCTACCCCACCCAGCAAAGTCACCAGATGCAGATCGGTAAATTTGGTAAGCTCTTTGGCATCACTTTCAATCTGCAAAGCCAGCTCACGTGTAGGCGCAAGAATCAGCGCACGTGCTTCGCCACGAAAGCGTTGTTCTTTAATCGGATTATTGAGCAAATCATTAATCACACTCACCAGGAAAGCCGCCGTTTTTCCTGTACCTGTTTGTGCACGACCAATGGCATCATGTCCAGCCAGAGTGAATTTTAAAACCTTTTCCTGAATAGGTGTCATTTCTTTGAAACCTAAAGCATCAATCGCCTGTTTCAGTTTCGGATGTAAATTTAAGGTTTCAAAACCAGATGACATATAAATGTGCTCTAACTTAATGATCAGAAAAAATAGGAATCTATTATAAACAAAAACGCCCCAAATTACATTGGGGCGTTCTCATGAATAATCAGGCGATTAGTCTAAAGGTTGTACTTCTTCAGCTTGGAAGCCTTTTTGACCTTTAACTACGCTGAATTCAACACGTTGGCCGTCACGAAGTGAACGGTGACCGTCACCTTGGATAGCGCGGAAATGAACGAATACGTCGTCGCCGCCGTTACGTTGAATAAAGCCGAAGCCTTTAGTGTCGTTGAACCATTTAACTACGCCTTGTTCACGAGCTGTCATAAGTTAATCCTCATTGTATTTAATTAAAGGACCACCCGGTGTTGCAAACAGCAGAGTAAACAAGGTTTAAAAATAATTATTATTTCTAAGCTTGTAATCATTCTGTATTACTATTAACAAAATCCCGGTTACATCCATTGCAATATTCAATTTTAAGACATTTAAAATGCTGTCATAAATTTGAATACGCAACGAGCTTAACACGGGTTTATGACAATTCATACTGTTTTTTTTGATTAATCTTCTTTTTGATTCGGCTTCTTTTTTACTAATTATTTCCTTATTTTAGATAAGTACTTTTATGTTGAAGTTCTATAATTTTATTGGGCTTTGGCACTAAATTTGCTAATATTTATCGAAATTGAATTAGATATTAAATGCGATGAATGATCTGACCAATTCAGCAATAATCATTGATGCCAGGGGTAAGCCTTGCCCCATGCCGTTATTGATGCTTAAGCGAGCGATCAAGAACAAATCAGGCGGCATATTTTTACTCAAATCTTCAGATCCACATAGTCAGCAAGATGTAACGCGTTATTGTTCAATGCATCAAATGAACTGCAATATGACTAAAATTTCTGATTTTGAATATCACTACTTAATTGAATCTTAATTATTTTCAATTAAACTAGAACGTTTCAAATGTGCATAAAAAATTACATTTCTCTACCCAAATTTCCTAAACTCGCTGAAATATTGGATTAAGATAAATTTATTAAGATGGTTATGTCATCCAACTCTCAAGGAGAACACATGAGTGACAGCAGCAATCAATTGATGCCCCTGTCATTATCGGCACCAGGGGTAAATCTCGGTGCTTATATAAGTACTGTCAATCAGATTCCTATTTTAACGGCTGAACAAGAAAAAGAGTTGGCCGAACGCTACTTTTACGACCAAGATTTAGATGCTGCGAAAATGCTCGTGATGTCTCATTTACGTTTTGTGGTTCATATTGCCCGCAGTTATGCCGGTTATGGTTTGCCGCAAGGCGACCTGATTCAGGAAGGCAACTTGGGCTTAATGAAAGCAGTGAAACGTTTTGACCCAAATATGGGCGTGCGCTTGGTGTCATTTGCCGTACACTGGATTAAAGCTGAAATTCATGAATACGTGATCCGTAACTGGCGTATTGTTAAAATTGCCACGACCAAAGCTCAACGTAAATTATTCTTTAATCTACGCAGTTTAAAAAAATCCAGTAAAAAACTCACCCTGGATGAAGCACAATCCATTGCCAATGACTTGAATGTCACACCTGAACAGGTGCTGGAAATGGAAGGCCGCCTGACCGCCTACGATGCTGCTTTTGAAGCGCAAGGCGATGATGATGATGAAGGTTCAACCCATGTTGCTCCAGCCTTATATCTGGAAGATAACCGTTATGACCCGGCACGCCTGGCTGAAGAAGACGACTATGAAGAACAAAGTACTTCTGCCCTGCATGATGCCATGGATCAACTGGATGACCGTTCACGCAACATTTTACAGCGTCGCTGGCTGGATGATGAAAAATCAACCCTGCATGAGCTAGCTGCGGAATATAACGTATCTGCGGAACGGATTCGCCAGCTTGAAAAAAACGCCATGGAAAAAATTAAAGTGGCCATGTCTTCCAACTAAATGACCGAACATATGCAAGGTATTTCGAAAAAAGGGCCAAGTGCTCTTTTTTCATATGCAGGCTGCAGTAATGTTGCTTTTTGCCTTCCGTGCAAGTACCAGAATATGCTAAGTTATGGGGCAAATTTATTCAGGTAGTCATTGCTTATGTGGATTGCAATTTCAGCCCTCAATTTAGCTTTTGCTGTCATGCTTGGTGCTTTTGGTGCACATGGCTTAAAAACACGTGCAACAGAAGCTCAATTGGCGTGGTGGCATACCGCAACTGATTATTTTTTCTATCATGCGCTTGGACTTTTGGCGCTGGCCATTTTAGCCAGAGTCATTCCCCAACTTCCCATTAAAGCCAGTTTTATCCTGATTCAGGTCGGTATTTTCTTTTTCTGTGGTTCACTCTATGTCATGGCCTTAGGCCTACCCCGCGGTTTAGGAGCAATTACCCCCATTGGCGGTGCTTTAATGATTGCAGGCTGGCTGGTACTGGCATGGAATGCCTTTAAATACGTGAAATAGAATAAGGGAATTAACGATGCAGATTTATTTAAATGGCGAAGAAAAAAACACCTCATGCACTAATTTACTAGAATTAATTCAAGAGCTTGAACTTGAAGGTAAACGTTTTGCTGTAGAACAGAATGAAATGATTATTTCCAAAAGCAAGTTGGCACAGACCCCAATTTGCGCTGAAGATCATATTGAAATTATTCATGCCGTCGGTGGCGGTTAATCGGAGCTCCCATGGAAGACACCCCACTTATAATTGGTTCTCGTACTTTTAATTCACGCTTATTGGTTGGTACAGGTAAATATAAAGATTTAGCTGAAACCGATTTAGCCATTCAGGCCAGCGGTGCAGAGATTGTCACCGTTGCAATCCGTCGGGTCAATATCGGCCAGCATCCTGATCAGCCGAATTTACTTTCTGTAGTTCCACCAGAAAAATATACTATTCTGCCTAATACCGCAGGCTGTTTTGATGCAAACAGTGCCGTGCGTACCTGCATGCTGGCGCGTGAACTACTGGACGGGCACAACCTGGTAAAACTGGAAGTACTGGGCGATGAAAAAACCCTTTACCCAAATGTTACCGAAACCTTAAAAGCAGCACGTACCTTAATTGATGATGGTTTCGATATTATGGTCTACACCTCAGATGACCCGATTATTGCCCAAGAATTAGAGAGTATGGGCTGTGTAGCCATTATGCCTCTAGGCAGTCTGATTGGTTCAGGTTTAGGAATTTTAAATCCGCATACCATTTCGATCATTAAAGAAAATGCCAAAGTTCCAGTATTGGTGGATGCCGGTGTCGGTACAGCCAGTGATGCCGCGATTGCCATGGAGCTGGGTTGTGACGGCGTGCTGATGAATACTGCTATTGCTGCGGCGCAAAATCCTATCTTAATGGCCTCTGCGATGAAAAAAGCGGTTGAAGCGGGTCGCGAAGCATTCCTTGCAGGCCGTATGCCGCGTAAACGTATGGCCAATGCCAGTTCACCTGAAACCGGTTATTTCTTTAAATAAAGTTAGAATTTAAAAAAGGACTCAGAGGAGTCCTTTTTTATATGTTAAGAAAAATGTACTTAACTGACTAAGCCCTTTTGCATAATCCGAATTTTTACATCTAGCACGTCATCTTTAACCTGTTGCTGATAGGCTTGCATATGTAGAGTCTGTAAATGTGCATTAAATGTTCAAGACTTTGCCACTGTTCTAGCATGGTAATTGAATCAGGAATTTTGGTCTGATAATCGACGTCCAATTCATGATCCATCAGCAACTCATAGCCATGACAGCCCGGTTCCTGCAAAACAACAGGTGTTATTTTTCTAAATGCATTTAATACATTTTCACGATGCTGGTCACCTGGGCGAATCTGAATATAGGCAATCACAATCAACATAACCTGCTCCTTAAACAACCGATCAATTAAGCAAAAATATCCATCAGATGTTGACGATAGTCATGTTCGTACTGAGCAACATTGGGTATTTTAATCACATCATTCACAATGAAAGTCTCTAAACTTTGCATACCCAAAAATTGATTGGCTTTATGAAAGGGTAGATATACCCCGTCGACCCCAACGCCATGAAAAAATTGCTCAGGATCATTAAACGCTTCGATGGGTGCATTCCAAGTTAAGGATAGCATATACTTTTTATCGTGGATGAGGCCACCTGAACCATATTTTTTCGATGCATCCGAACGTGATCGGCCATCGCTGGTATATAAAATGCCATGACCTGCCGTAAAAATACCATCTATATATTTTTTTACTGTCCACGGCGCACCCATCCACCATCCTGGCATTTGATAAATAATCACATCTACCCAGACATATTTTTGAATTTCCTGCTGAATTTTATAGTCGCTATCGGCACGGGAAATTTTAACACTATGCCTCAGTTCGCCAAGCACAGTATTTGCCAATTCAGTCAAGGTGTCATTTAACTCACCATTCGAGTGTGCAAACTGTTTGGCACCATTCACAATCAGGATATTACTCATTTATTCGCCTTGAATCATATATTTTCATAAGGCCAATATACTCAAATATCTTATTGATAAAAATTCATGAATTTGCAAAATACTATTGATAAAAAATCAATAATAAAATTATAGATTGTTCTACCAACCAATTTTTAAACCTAAAAAAAGCACCTTCAGGTGCTTTTTCAAATAAATATAAAGAATTAAGGAATAAGACCTTCGTCCCGCATGGCAATCTGTACTGACTGACGTTCTGCCACTTTATTCCGCAAGGCAACAATGTTCTTGTATGGCATTAAGTCATGTTCAATACCATTCGACCAGTTGGTTAATACAAATAGATACGCATCTGCCGGGCCAAAGTTATCATCGACCAGATAATCATTATCCGACTCGCCAATCACTTTATCGATATAAGTCAATAAACGGTCGATTTCTGCATAAGCTTTTTCTTTTGCTTCTTTCTCCAGGGGAGCACCAAAGAAAACCGCATAAGCATCATGTAATTCTGAGTTTAAATATCCCAACCATTCGAGAACTTTGGCACGTCCTAGCCCGGATGGCGGAATCAAATCTTGTTTAGGGTCGTGCTGAGCAAGGAAAGGTAAAATGGCAACGTTTTCAGTAAGGATCAAACCTGGATTAATTTCTAGAGCCGGAACATAACCTTTAGGATTAATCTCGTAATAATCAGCCCCTTTTTCTGTCTTGTGTGTTTTTAAATCAACGCGTTCCAAGTCAAAATCTACATTAATTTCATTCAAAATAATGTGAGACGCTAAAGAGCATGCACCTGGAGAATAATAAAGCTTCATACCTGATCCTTGTTATATGTCTATTCACTGTTTTAAATGGCTTCTAACAAACTTTCAAGTGATCAAACCTGTAAATTGCAAAAAAGCGTAAATATATAAAAATCATTTACCTTCTGAATATTGTCTAAATTTCGCATATTTTCAAGTCAAAATTCATATGCTTTTTTGACTGAACTTGTTTTACCATACGCACCTTTAAAATTTGATGAAATCAATTCGTGTGATTAGCCTTAAAAAAGAACAATGGTTTTCCAATATCCATAGCGATGTATTGGCCGGATTGGTGGTCGGTTTAGCCTTAATTCCCGAATCTATCGCTTTTTCGGCTATCGCTGGTGTTGACCCGCAAGTGGGCTTATATGCCTCTTTCTGTATAGCGGTAACGATTGCTTTCTTTGGCGGTCGTCCTGCCATGATTTCTGCTGCTACAGGTGCTCTGGCCTTACTGATGATTACCTTGGTGAAAGATTATGGACTGCAATATTTACTGGCAGCGACGATTTTAACCGGCATCATTCAAGTCATTGCAGGCTATTTTAAAGTCGCAAAACTGATGCGCTTTGTCTCGCAGTCTGTGGTGTATGGTTTTTTAAATGCTCTCGCCATTTTGATTTTTGCCGCACAACTGCCGGAAATTAATAAAATGGATAGCTTAGGCTATTTATTTATGGTGCTGGGACTAGGCATTATTTACCTGTTTCCTTATCTGCCCAAAATTGGCAAAACCATTCCCTCTCCTTTGGTCTGTATTGTTGTGCTGAGTGCTTTAGCAGTATTTTTGGGTGCCGACATGCGTACTGTGAGTGACTTAGGACAGTTCCCCGATACTTTGCCAATTTTCCTGATTCCAGACATTCCGCTGAACTTTGAAACACTACAGATCATCTTTCCTTATTCCATCACCCTTGCCACAGTCGGTTTACTGGAAACCATGATGACCACCACGGTGATTAATGAAGTCACCGGAACGGAGGCTGACCGCCATCAAGAATGTCGTGGCCAAGGGATTGCCAATATTGTCAGCGGTTTTATGGGCGGTATGGCGGGTTGTGCCATGATCGGCCAGTCGATTATTAACGTTTCTTCAGGTGCACGTACCCGACTCTCGACTTTTGTGGCTGGGGTATTTTTACTCTGCTTGGTCGTTTTCTTCAAAGACTGGTTGGCTTATGTGCCGATGGCAGCATTGGTGGCGATTATGCTGATGGTGGCCTTCACCACTTTCCAGTGGGATTCAGTGAAACAGTTCCGTCAACATCCTGCTGCATTTAATGTGGTGATGATTGCTGTGGTGATTGTGGTACTGGCAACGCATAACCTGGCTTTGGGCGTGTTAACTGGTGTGCTGCTGTCTGCGCTGTTTATTATCAACAAGCTGGAAAGTGCGGTGAAAGTTGTATCTAGCTGTACGGGTAATATGCGTCATTACACCATTTATGGTCAGATTTTCTTTAGCAATTCCGAAAAATTTTTCCAGTTTTTTGACTTTAAAGAAAATGTTTCCAAAGTCGTGATTGATCTGAGTCATGCCCATGTCTGGGATATTACTTCAGTGAATATGCTGAATAACGTGGTGCAAAAATTTAAAGATCAAAATATTGAGGTTGAAGTGATAGGCCTGAATGAGGCCAGCAGTACCTTGATTGATCAATACAATCAATCCTCATGAAAGATAAACAGCTCTCATGTTCTTTTATTTTTAAAGTTGCTTTTAGCGACCGAAAAAACAGAGAAAAGTTTGACTTGTTAGGCGCAGGACTTAAAATACCGCATTCGAATTTTTTACATTTGCCAAAGTTATGTCGAACGATCAATTAGACCAGCAAGTCGTAGAGCTGGACAACTTGAATGAACATCGCGAAATTGTTACTTTTATGCGCCGTTCATCTCCGCTGAATACCTCTCAACGTACTGCGCTTGAACAATATGGTCAGCTAATTTTGGAATATCCGGTGGGTGATTTGCGTCAGCATTTTGAACATCCTGAACGCCCACTTACGGTGGAAATTGGTTTTGGTATGGGGCGTTCACTGGTACTCATGGCAAAAGCCAATCCTGAACGCAACTATGTCGGCATTGAAGTCCATGTTCCGGGTATCGCACAATGTGTGTATGAAGCCGGTATGGCAGGCTTAACCAACCTGCGTTTATTGGATGCCGATGCCATTCAGGTCCTTCGTGAAATGCCAGACAATAGCATTAACGCGATACAACTTTACTTCCCTGATCCTTGGCAAAAGAAACGTCATTTCAAACGTCGTTTTGTATCACATGACCGTATGCCACTGGTTGAACAAAAACTGGAAATGGGCGGTACCTTCCACTCTGCAACTGACTGGGAACCGTATGCTGAGTGGATGCTGGATGTTTTGGACAATCGTCCAAACCTTGAAAATATGGCAGGCAAAGGCAATAGCTACCCTCGCCCTGACTGGCGTCCGCAAACCAAGTTTGAACGTCGTGGTTTAGAAGAAGGTCATAAAATTAATGATTTTCTGTTTAAGAAAATCCAATAACTTTTCCCATAATGTTTAATAATGTCTAATAAGATAAATTATTAAATATAAGTCCTTAAGTTTTAATAGCTTAAGGACTTTTTTATTTTTCTAATTAAATCTAATATTGTTTTTATCATCCACTACTTCTACACTATTTTAAGTCAAATAAAGGCAAAAACTCCTTTCCATCAATACTCACCATAATGATTGACTTATGCCTAAACCAGCCCAAAGAACATTCAAGACTCATCAAGAGCTAAAAAATCTAAAACCTGAAGCAAAAACGTACTGGATTCGTGATGCTGAAAATTCTGGTCTATTCGTTGAAATCTCACCACACGGTGGAAAAACTTTTCAGTTCCGATTTACGGTAAATAAACATCAAGATCGTATTAAGATTGGTCAATTTCCAGACTTATCATTATCTGAAGCTCGTATAATCCGTGATGAATATGCACTGAAAGTCCAAAAAGGCATTAATCCTAAACTGGAAAAAATAGAGTTGCAAAAGCAGGCTGAAGAAGATGCAAAAAAAAATATTCTATTTAAAGACTTTGCTGAAAAATACAAAGAGCGATTTGTTACAGGAAAAATTAAGAATGAAGGGACAATTGCCACTTATATTGATAGAGATATTGGCAACGCAATTGCTGATAAACCTATTCAGTCAATAACTACTAATGACATTGAAAATATAATTCAAACAAAAGTGAATGCAGGTTATGCCGCAACTGCCGATAAATTACGCCAAATATTACGCAAAATTTTTGATTATGCTGTTGATTTAGAATATATAAATCGTTCACCTGTTAGGAAAACTATCATACTCAATGAAACGATTTATACTGCCCCAGCAAAAAACGAATTGTCACTTGATGAAATAAGAACTTTTTACACCGCATTATTTAAGTCTAATACGGCGACTGCGACAAAATACGGCTTGCTACTTTCATTATTAGTCCTTGCACGCAAATCCGAAGTTATAAAAGCTAAATGGTCAGACATTGATTTAGAAAATAATAACTGGCATGTCCCAAATCCTAAAGCAGATTACAATGGAATGAGAAGGCCTTACGATATTTTTATCACACCTCAAGTTAAATCAATCCTACTCCATCTAAAGGAACTTTCAGGTAATTCTGACTTTGTTTTTCCGGGTAAAAAGAAAGACTACCCTATATCCAGAACCCTATTCAACACAGCAATTGATGGAATTACTAGCGGCTTAAATATGCGTCATTTCACTGTGCATGAGCTACGCCATACCGCTGCTACACATTTGAATGAACTTGGACATAACGGTGAAGTCGTTGACGCAATGCTTAATCATAAGAAAAGTGGTGTAAGGGGTATTTACGACAAATCAAAATACAAAGAACATAGAAAACAAATCTTGCTTGATTGGTCAAATTTTATACAAACAAACGTTCCAATTTTAGAATTCTATATCTAACTGATTTTATTTATTATTTATTTTTCTCAATATTCACGCCAAATCACTTGAGATCACCATAAATAATCTAAGTATATGTTTTTTAAAAGTTAAATATTTGACTGAGTCAAGAACGTCTATTAATGTGTAAGGATATTAGCAAATAGCTAAAAAAATGCCTAAATGTGTACCACCACATTAAGGCATTTAGGTGCAACGGTGTACCACCACCATTGCAATTATCAAAACACTAGCCCATCTAAGGCACATTTAAACGAGGTTTAAAATGTAGAACTAGAAATTTTGACTTTTAAAGTTTAACAGCTAACTTTCATTGCTTCAATAAAGTCTAAATTCTTCCATGATTTCATGGTGACGTTCTACACCCTCGATTTATGTGCATGGCTATCTTTTTGCGAGAAATGATCATGCAACAATATGCAACCGATACAAATTCAAATATCAACCAGATCCTAATCTCAGGCAAAGAAGTACAGCGCATTACTTCTTTAAGTCGACCAACTATCTACATACAAATGGCTCAAGGAAAATTTCCTCAGTCTATTTCTATTGGAGATCGTCGTGTGGCTTGGATTCTCTCTGAGGTTCAAGACTGGTGCGCTCAAAAAATTAAAAATGCCCGTGCAATTTAAAGGGTGTTTGCTATGAAATCACTCATTAATAACTTTGCATTCTTCAGCCCGGGAAATGGAAACCGGGCCGGAGGATTCCAAAAAGACGAAATATTACCGTATGCGAATAATGAACAGATCGAGATTCGCAAAATGAAATTATTGAATTTAGCCCAGGTTACCGCTAAGACATCACTGTCAAAAAATACAGTGTATGTCTTGATGCGGAAGGGTGAATTTCCTAGACCAATAAGAATTACAGAAATTCGCACAGCTTGGCTTGAATCTGACATTGAACAATGGATTAACGAACGTATCCAAAATTCTAAAAGTGAGGTGCAAGCATGAGCCTTGAAAGTACCACTATTTATAGCAAAGCTGCTGGCACTCTTTTGATGCAAATCACTTATGCATCCACCAAAACTGAGCGCATGAATTTAATTCGGGAATATCTCAGAGCTTCCACACCTTCGCCAAACAACTGGACACCTTGTGGAATGAATGAAGTATTTGCTTGCTTTGAATATGCAAGGAAGCATGCAAACAAAGGGAAAAAAGCTATTCGAATGGATCAACTCGAAGTATGGAGAGTTATGACCGATTTTTATATTTCAGAAAAAAATAAAGGGAACGATTCGCGGTCATTCCCTTTTGAAAAAATTATCAATGGTGATCGCCAATGAATACATTTTTCATGTCACTGATTATAGCTTTGACAATTCATCTAGACAACTCAATTTTGATGAATATTGATCAAAAGGTAACTGAGGTGATTTTTCATGAATAGCTCTGTTACCTATCCAAGTGTATTAGAAGTTCTACACAATGCGCCCCTAATTGAAGCTCCCAGTCACCCAATTGCGCAACGCTTTGGACTTCCTTCGCATCCAGTTCATATTGATTTTGGAACCGTCACAATCGGCGACATTGAGTATAAACAACCTTTAATTTTGCGCATCGTAAACGAACGGCTTGAGCTTGTTCAATGTGCATTCATGCAGGATAGAAAGCCTGTCCTGACATATCCAGAACTAAATGTTAAAGGTTTTGCATGTTTTGGCGATCTAAAGCATGACAAACCTGTCATCGTGACTTACAACCTTGAGGCATTCTTTAAGATTGCACAGACAGGCTATGCAGTTGTGCTGGCAATTCTGCCCAACCTTTGTAATACAAATCCGTCAGAACTGAAGTCGGCAGATTTTAAGAAAATTCAACTTGTTATCAATCAGCTATCAAATGCTGGGTTTATGCAAATTTATATTCCTGTTCGACCAGAATATATCGGAGAGCCAGAATTCCAAAAACTTGCACAAAATACGAGTGTAAAACTGTTGAATCAATATATTGAAGATGCGGAAGGATCAGATTTAATCGAACTGAGCCAATATGACGATACAAAAACAGTCAAAGCCTTTCTCGATCAAGCTATCAAAATGACACCTGATGTCATCAAAAATGACCGTGTCCCATTATCTGGAAGCGTTAGCCCTTTTGGTTTTCCACACAAAACACCACAAGGCAAACCATTAAATACATGGGAGAACCTGGCATATTTGCTCAGTGAGTACGGCATTAATGTCCGGTATAACGTCATTCGGAAAAAGAACGAAATCTTAATACCAGATTTCGAGGCGACAATTGATAATAAGCAAAAAGCATCACTGGCATTGATTACAAGTCTTTGCGCTATTAATTCCATGCCAAAAACCGAGATACGTCCTTATTTAGATATTATTGGCGACCAACACCAATACAACCCCGTCTTAACATGGATTAAATCAAAGCCGTGGGACGGTATGAGCCGTTTTAGCGACTTATGTGCGACTATCACTCCAGAAAGTCATTATTCACTTAAAATGCGCGATATTTTGCTTAAACGGTGGCTTATTTCTGCGGTGGCTGCTGCAAACAATAGCGGTGGATTTGAATCACACGGGGCCTTAGTTTTAGTTGGTGGTCAAGGTTTAGGAAAAACAACTTGGTTTAATAAACTGGTTACGCCAGATTTAAGACGTGAACTTGTTTTGACTGGGGCACTTATTGACACAGACAACAAGGACACCACGATCAGAGCACTATCGCACTGGATCGTTGAACTTGGTGAACTTGATGCAACATTCAAACGCTCAGACATTGCAAAACTTAAGGCTTTCATTACTCAAGGCGTGGATAAATTTCGTAAACCTTTTGAACAAGAGGATGACGAACGCGACCGACGGACTGTATTTTGCGCTTCAGTAAATCAGAGTGATTATCTTGTCGATACCACTGGGAACCGTCGCTGGTGGACAATCCCCTGCGCTGCAATCAATTACACACATGATATTGATATGCAGCAAGTTTGGGCTGAGGTGTACGAGTGGTTTAAAAATGGTGAGGTCTGGCATTTAACGCATGAAGAACAAGCGGAGCTTAGGGCAATCAATGAAAGCCATGAACAGATTGATCCAATCACCGAGAAGATAATTGAACGATGTAGCTCACCTGAGGCGCTGCATCAAAGCAAAGAATGGATGATTGCTGGAGATGTGCTAATTTCGCTTGGCTATCGAACCCCAAACAAGGCCCAACGGAATATAGCTTCTAAGGCGTTGCGTGATTTAGGGGTTGAGTGCAGGACACGACATAAGGTTCAACAATATTTAGTCCCCATGAAACATGATCCAGGTGATACGTACCCATTTTAATAACTGACCCGACTTGTTCGGGTTTTTTATTATCTAAAAGTGGGGGTAACTGGGGGTATCATGGGGGTAACTTTTATAGAGATACCCCCATGATGAAAGCATGGATATATAAGGGTTTAAGCTATATATGGGGGTAATGGGGGTAACTATTTATAAACTTAAATATGAGCATATATAAATACATAAGAATAAAAAGATGCCCTTTCATCTATTGAAAAGATACCCCCACATACCCCCATACCCCTATTTTCTAAAAATATCTTTTGTTTATTATATACTTAGTTTATGGGGGTAAGTTTTTCTGTGCTCTTTTTATACCCCCATTACCCCCATAGATACCCCCACTTTATTTAACATCCCCATCTAGTAAATAAATAATATCTATTGTATTTTCAATGTTCTAAAAAAAACCACATCAAAGAAATGCTATGTATAAAACTACAATACAAATATTTTTATTATTAGTGTTCACATCATCACTCACTTTGTATGGTTGTTCAGAGGAACCTAAGAGTGCCGTTAGTGAAAAGCCTATAATAAAAGCAGAAATGATCGTTTCACCTATCAAAGATAAATTTTTAGTCGCTTGTCTTTCATCTGAGCTTTTGGACAAATTAATGGAACACTTAGTTCGTGAAGAAAAAACTAAAGCTTCTGCAATGTTTGATAATTATGATTGTGTTCAAATCCCAGAAACTGAGAAATTTAAAGTTTTATCAGTTAGAGGAAGTAAAATCGAAATAATAAATGCACAAAATACGAATTCAAATGGGCTGTGGACCTACTCAGAATCCATGCAACCCATAAAATAGAACAAACAGTCTCATTCTTATTCCCATGACTAAAGCAGTGGCATACTCACCAACTGCTTACAGCTTTGACGTGTGTACGTGAATGAAAATGAATTGAACAAGGTAATCACCCTAGCCATTCACGTACATGCATCATCAATATTGACATTAAAAAGACAAACAATATCAATAAGTCATTGATTTAAAATAAATTAAGGTACTTTCCAGCATAATCAAGCAGCGGGTATCTAAACTCGCCACGCTTCATATCAGCGTAAGTTATTGATTTACAACTTACTATTAGCTTGTGCAGAATTTTTTTAACAAAATATAGACCACGTAAAAAAATTTTTGTTATTTTTCAAAATGTTGAACTTACTACCATTGCAGAAAGTGGAAACCAGGCCGGAGGGAAATACTTTTAATCCAATGCAGAATGTCCTTACTCCACAAGGGATAAATACATAAAAATGAACGATGACATCGAATTATTAAAGTTTAGCCGCGAACTGGCTGAGTTTATTCAAGGCCTTAATAAGCCAGCGCCTGCACTAAAATCAGATCTAGTGACAGCCCAGGATAAACTTACTGAAGCAGTCCTTCAGGCACAGCAAGAACTCGGAGTAGTTACCCATCAATCTGCTGGGTTCGAGCCAAAAGTTATTGGCACCAAGCCTGCTATGTCTGGCATCACGCTTCATCTGGGCACTGATTACGCGCCACTTATTCCTCAAGCCGATTCTATCGAGCGAAATATCAATCTGGTGAGCAATGAGGCTTTCACGCTTCAGGCTGTAGTAGCTCAAGCTGCGCGTACTGTACAAGCCGGTTCTACATTGATCGTTGCGGATGAAAAATACATCGGCAGTACAAGTGGTATGCACGTTTTCAATTCAGACTGTGCAATTTTCCGCGCTATCGAAGCCGCAGACTTCGCATCTGTTGCGTCTGGTTCAGACGTTTCAGAATCAGCACTGCCGTTTTCCGATGGTGTTGTGTCTTGGCGCGATGAAACTAGCCATGAAGCTTTCCGCGTAAAGGTATCTCGCCGCGCTCGCAAAAATACTGGGGGTGAGACCCTTGAATATGATGTGCTTACTGCGATCGTGCACGGTCTGGCTAAAGCAGCTGACCGAGTTTTACTCCAAGCTATTGCTGCGCTAAACCCTTCAGCGTTTACCATCGGCGCTGCTGCTGCACGAAATATCACTTTTGCTGAACTGTCTGGGTTCGTGGGTACGACTGGCACAGGTGCTACAGTCCAAGAAGGTAAATTATTTGCCGGCGGCCTTGTCAATGCCGAGCTTACTGCTGGAACGGATAAAACATTGATCGGCGCGTTCAATCGTGTTGCCATCGCTATTCATCCTGACGTTCGTGTCGTGATTGAGCGTATGAACGCACAGAGCGATTTGAACATCATTGTTTACGCCAACATTCAAGCCGTTATCCCACAAGGTAGCGAGTCTGCATTCTGGAAGGTAGCATGACCAGCCTAAACCCATGGTGCATGTTTTTTCGCGTACCAGGCAAAGAAATAACGATCATCTTTTACAGTGATTTTGAAATTACTGTTTCCCAGATGCAAAAAATTGGTATGGCGTTTTTAGAAGGTAAGAGATAAAAACAAAAGAAATGCTACAAGCTGCGACCTTAACGGATTGCAGTGCCATGCAGGACAGATCAAAGCTCGTGCTTACTTTGCCTGATTGCCAGCCCTTCTTAATCCTAAATGGTGAGGCATCATTGGCGGTTACTATCGCGGGAAACTTTGATGTAAGTATCCGCGAGGCTGAACAAATTGCACGCCGACTATTTGAGGGCTTAAACAATGCCTAAACGTGAAAAAAAAGCCAAAACCGTTTTAATCCCAGCTGAGGTAATGGCAGAGCTTAATCTGGCTGAAATTTACGACCGCAGCACCGGTGATTTAAATCGTCAGCATATTATGCTACCCGGACAAAATTCGTTTTTCCTTAGTGATGACCTTGAGCCAGTTGCAAAACGCTTAGCTGATCATTATGGATTAAGTGATGAACAAGGCCAGAAAGCAGCTCAATACCTTGCAGCACTTCCAGCTGTCCGAGCCAAAGCTGAGCGTAAAGCACGCGCTGAAGCACGACGAGCAAATGCTGAAAATTCTTATGCTGGTTGGAAGCCAGCTCGCAGCTGGTAAGGGGTAATTTATGCAACTTGGAACAGCAGATGATCCACATGTAAAAATCACAATTTCTGTACCCTCATCCGTGATGAAAGTACTAGAAGATGAACAGAACCGTATCGCGAAACAGATGGGTTTTATTCCACCAATGTCGCGGATGATCTCCGCTTACTTACGCAAGCAATTGATGCCTGAAAAGTAATTTTAAGTTCACTTCCTCGGTGAGTGTTTGCAGGTTAGGCAGCCCCTGTTCAATGAAATGCTGCCAATTTTTTTGGATAAAATATTATGTCAGATATACAAACTACTTTGTTACAAGTCGAGAGCTTGCTAAAGAATATCCTTGATAGCCAAGATATGACTTTCGAACAGGCCTATGCCTTAAAAAAATTGTCGGTTGAGTTGAAGAAAATTTCAGTGAAATAAAGGTGCAGCAATGTCCAACTATCCCTTACCGCAGAACGTGCGAGCGATTGCAGATTGCATTGGTAAAGACAAGGCGCTGGCCTTAGTGGGACAACTTAAGCGTACACCACAGACAAAAGCCGACGGTAGAACAAGACTTCGTTGCTGGTTATACATCCCAAAAGTACCTAACCCGAAGTCGCCGCTTGTTCAAATCATCGGTTGGGCCGACGCATGTAAGCTGACACAGGTTTTTAATGGGGAAACCATTAGTATTGAGTCGTGCAGGCAAATGGCAACCGATTTTCTACATCGCTCTGTGCGTGAGCAATTTAATGAAGGAATTGATATTGAAACCCTAGCTGTTCTTTTTGGCATGAATCCCAGGTCAATTCTCAAAATCTTAATCCGTGAGTGACTTTCACGGAGTAAGTCAAAATATAGTCAAAAATATAGTCAAAAATAAATATATATTTAAAATACATAAACTTAAATACAGAATGACTTTCTGTTCAGAAAATCAAATAACCTTAATCGACAGCATAAAAAATGGCTCATATTAATGAGCCATTTTTTATGCTCAAAGTTTAAGCTTTTATCGCCATATAACCTTGATAGGATAAAATTTGCGTAAACCGTTCTACAGTATCAAAACCACCGCCTTTAAGCTGTTCAAAGGTTTCCTGTTCCGAGAGTGGATAAAAATCATCATCTAAACGATCCACCATGACTGCGGTCTGCGAAGTCGTTAAGCCATTTGCCTCACATACATATCTGAGCGTTTGCAACTCCTGATCGGACTTGATTTTGGTCAAGTCAAAAGTCATGAATAGTCCTTGAGATTTCAAACGCGAAGAAATGGCCTTAAAGAACTTGGGCTTATCTGCAAAGTCCACAAAATGCGTGACTAGAATAGAAAGTGCCGCATCATAAGTTGGACCTGTTTTTAACTGATCCACATTGCCCAGGACAAACTCCACCCGATGCGCTGCATTTAAGGCGTGGATATGGTGTCTGGCTTTATCCAGCATGTTTTCCGACAACTCTGTTGCAGTAAAGGTCCAGTCAGGAAACAGCTGAACCAGATGCCCCAGCTCATAGCCAGTACCACAGCCAACAATCAGCACATGTGCATATTCATCCACATACGTTTTTAATAAAGCCCGAATTTGTTGATGTACCACTTCATAGCCGGGAATGAGCTTCCGGATATGTTCATCATAGCCATCCACAACATACTGACTATTAAAATCCTTTGCCATACGCGCCTCCTTTTGCAATGCATGATCTTAATTTGTTTAAGTTTAAGTCACTCTTCAACATGATGCGATTGCAAAATCTGCTGACTCATCAAATTGTAAACATTTTTCAAATCTTCCCGCTTGGCATCATCCAGCATCTGCTGATGCATATTCAGGATATTTTGATCCCCTCGCATTGCAGGCCCGGTCTGCATCTGCTTAGGGTCATGCTGTACGGCTTTATGGGCTGTTTCTAAAATCAGAGGATAAAGCAGCGAGAAATCGACCTGCTTGGCATCAACAATCTGCTTCGCCATGTCATAACAATAATTGCTAAAATTACAGGCAAATACCGCTGCCAGATGTAAGCTCAAACGCTGTGCCGATGAATATTGATAGACACGTGAACTTAGGCTATTTGCCAACCGGGTCAATTGCGCCAGGTCATTGGGCTGGGTTGCCTCCACAAACAATGGTGTGGCCTGCCAATCCACTTCACGCGCCAAACTAAAGGTTTGTAAAGGATAAAATACCCCGGCACGTGGATGAACCTCGGCCAGAACTTGAATATCGGTACTGCCTGAGGTATGCACAATCAAGACATCGGCGAATTGTGCATGTACCTCTTTAATGACCTCGGCAATCGCCTGATCGCTCACCGCAATAATCACCAAATCAACATCGGACTGAAGTTCTGCAATATTGACCGTAGCCCTTGCAGCGACCTGACTTGCCAAAGTCTGAGCATGTTCTAGAGTACGGCTATATATCTGCACAATCTGATAATTTTGGCTTAACACAGTAGCCAGATGATGCGCCACGCGTCCCGCACCAATAAAACTAATTCGCATAGCTAAGTTCACGTTTTACAATTCTGTACAAGCATGCCAATAATAAAAGGACGAATCAATTCATCCTTTTATTTAATTGCTATTAGGGTCTGTTAGGCAAACTTTTTTAAACTGGGATAAGGTCTACCTTTAATTTATTTACTGTTTATTTACGCCCTGCTCATCCACTTCACGTATCACGCCTGTTTCTGTATTTAACACTTCAAACTCAATACGGCGATTTTTAAATTGCCCTTCAGGCGTTGCATTATCCGCTACAGGTTGTTCTGAACCATACCCTACCGCTTGCAACTGGGCCGAATCAACACCTTGTTTGACCAGATAATCCACAACGGCTTGAGCACGTTTTTGAGATAGTGCTTTATTCTTTTCAGCATTCCCTACAGCATCTGTATGCCCTTTTACAGTTAGTTGGACTTGGGGCGCACGTTTGATCAATGCAGCAGCCTGATCCAGAATAGATTTATTGGCATCTGGAATCTCTGCACTTGCGGTATCAAAATTGATAATCTGCATATTCAATGCGGTCGCGATATCCAGTGCGCGAATCTGATCCGGATTAATTTCCGCCAATGCTTTTTCTGCATTGCTATTGCCGGCAGTAATAGCAGTATTGGTATCTACAGCTGCCGATGCACTGCTCATTCCAGCCGGAGTCAGCACAGTCATGTTTTTCGCCAGGGGGCGAATTTTAGCTGCAAGTTGTTCAGCATCAGCCGGATTAGCGGTCTGAATGGAGAGCTGATTTCCCACCCAGGTTAATGAGGCATTGGGCACACCTTTAACCAGTTTTAATATGCTTGGAATGACATCTTGATCGATAAATTCTGAATGATAGCGGCTATTGTTTTCTACACCACAACCCGTGTTGTGATTAAAAATCTGTTTAATTTCCTGTTGCAGAATCTCAATATAATTTGCATTGCCAGAATAGAGCTGGCATGTGGTTAAGTCTCCTGTCGAACCGGTACTCAACTGCAATTTTGCCGGTTCACTACTTGCAGTTTCAGCAGGTATTCCACTTGCTGGGGTGATCTGTTTTTTATCTGAACACGACTTAAAAATAAATGCCAATAGCGCAGCTAAAATAAGGAAAACAATCAGGGGAATTAAAAAACCTGATTTCTTCTTTTCCTCAGTGACCCGATAAGGGTCAACGGGTGGCGCTTGATGTAGACTTTGCCCTGATGCCGTACTGATCCCTAAGGCACTAAGGAGTGCAGGAGCCCAATGTGGCAAGGCACTAGTTACGGTAGGCCAATGGCTTTCAATCAGATGGGTAATGGCACTGGGTTCGGAAGATCCAGCCTCAGTTTCCAATACCCCCAAGGTGGGTGCTATAGAACGATTGAGAGTTGATTCGATTGTTTCGGTCGGCACCGTGCCGGAAACCTGTTGCAAAAACTCCTGCTTTAAAGAAGGGTTAATGTTGAAGATATCTCCCAGTCTCGGATTTAATTGATTCTGTAAATTTACAATAAGATCGGGTTTAGATTTGAAGATAGATAATAAAATGGGTAGAAAACTGCTTAATGCCTGACTCTTTTCACTCAGATATGCTGTGTCTCCCTCAAGAACCATTGCAGATACTTTCTGCTTTAATAAATCAATCAAATCAAGATTCATTGCGTATTCCTCTTATTGTCTTTTTATCATGTCCTTTTTTAGTCTATTCGTTCATTTTTTAGACAGTGTAATAAATTGTATTATTTGAATACTATTATTTTTCAACAATAAAAAAGCCAGCCGAAGCTGACTCTTTTAATTTTTTAAAAAACGATTTAATCGTTTAAGCTGCGAAAGTTTTAACTACTTTACCAACCACTTTCTGGTTAATCAGCGGGGTATTTTTACCTTGAGACACAATGCTCTCTTTGCTGATCGTCCATTCAAGTTGAGGATCAAGCAAAGCCCAGCCCGCTTCTTCAATCCAGCGTTCCAACATGTTGGCCACTTTTGCCGGAGCGACCGTGACTTTTTCCACCCACTCTAAAGGCTCAAACAAACCTTCATGAATGAGCTGAAGTCCAAACGGTACAAAAGTATCAAATGCGGTGAAACCCGGTTGAGTTTCAGCAAATGGCGCCATTTTTGCAGAACTGCTCAGTGGTTCATGGTGAGTCGTAATGGCATCAATGACGCCCTCTTTCACACCTTGACGCAGCAATTCTTTGTCCTGTTCGGAACGTAAAGGTGGACGCACATGGGCAAGCGAATTGAAGCCATCAATCAGCTGATCGGTCAGATGTAACTGGTGCATCGCAACATCACAAGTTACCGGCAAACCTTTTTCTTTTGCGATACGAATCAGTTCAACTGAAGCACCGCAAGACAGTAAGCCGAAGTGGGCACGGACTTTAGTCGCTTCAATCATCAACAAATATTTGGCAATCGCAACGGTTTCAGCCAAAGCTGGAATCATCGGCAAACCCTGACGTGAAGCAATAAAGCCTTCATGCACACAACCGTCTTTGGCAATTTGTGGTTCTTCCGCATAGAACACCACGGTCATGTTCAGACCTGCAGCATATTCCAGGGTACGAATCACCACATCATCGTCGGCAAACGGTGCATTGGCATTGGAAACTGCAGTACAGCCGCCTTTTTTCAGGCCAGCCATATTGGCAGGTTGATTGCCTTTCAAGCCTTGTGTTTGCGCACCAATCACTTCTAAGTAAATGCCACCATCCAGCATGGCTTTTTCAACCAGACCGTGAATGAGTGCACCATTATCCTGTACGATCGGTTTTGAATCTGGTGGGGTAAACACATGCAGAATACCGTTTTCACGGGCAGCTTTGCCTTCGGACTTTAAAGTCCCATGCTGCTGCTGACCCGGTTCACGTAAACGAGCGCACAGATCCACCATGGTTGGCATCAGCCATTTGCCCTGACCATCAATGGTTTCAGTGACATTAGCAGTTTCAGCAACTCGTTTGCCATTTTCAATATATACAGTCTGTACGCTGTCGGTTTTGTTGATGGGGTCCAAGACACGTACATTTTCAATTTTTACAATACTCATGACTTTCCCTTATCCCGCAACCGCTTCTAACAAACCTTTTTCTTGCAACTGACCTTGCATTGCCAGAGCCAATACCGCCATACGTACTGCAATACCGTTGGTCACCTGATGCAGAATCACTGACTGGGTGCCATCGGCAATACTGGAATCAATTTCTACACCACGGTTCATTGGACCCGGGTGCATCACGATGCAATCCGGTTTCGCCATAGCCAGACGTTCTTTGTTCAGACCGTACATTTTGTAAAATTCAGCTTGTGAAGATAGCGCCGGTGAATCAATACGTTCGTTTTGAATACGCAGGGTAATGATCACGTCGCAATCTTTAATACCCTCTTCCATGTTATTGAATAAACGGACACCTTCGCCATATTCAGCAAAACCATAAGGCAACAAGGTATTTGGTGCAATCACACGGATATCTTTACAGCCTAAAGTTTGCAGTGCCGCAACATCTGAACGTGCTACACGTGAATGCTTGATGTCACCAATAATGGCAATGCTGATATCTTCAAAATTCTTTTTGGTTTCACGGCGAATGGTGAGCATGTCCAGCATTGCTTGTGTCGGATGTGCATGACGGCCATCACCGGCATTAATAATGGCAACATTCGGGCAGACATCTTTGGCAATAAAATGCGGCGCACCTGAAGATGAATGACGCACCACAAAAATGTCGGTTGCCATGGCTTCCAGATTCCACAAGGTGTCACGCAGGGTTTCGCCTTTGGAAGTACTTGAACGGGCAATATCAATGTTGAGCACATTGGCTGACAAACGTTTTGCTGCAGCTTCAAAGGTGGTACGAGTACGGGTCGAGTTTTCGAAAAACAGGTTCATCACCGTACGACCTTCGAGCAGGTTATTGGTAATCAGCTGATTTTGGTCATTAAAAAAGGACTGCGCTGTGTCCAATATTTTTGTGAGGGTTTCTTTGGAAAGACCTTCGATGGTGAGGAAGTGTTTTAAGTTACCATCTTGGTTGAGTTGAATCTGGCTCGGAGTATGCAATGCCGCCAAGTGCATGAGAGATTCCTTATACGTTAAGTCAACGTATTATACAGAGTTTAAGCGATTTAAATAGTTCAGCTTGATCTTACTTGTCTAAAAAGCAGCTCGGTATTTGGAATAAAAAATATAATTCCAATTTAATTTTTCAATAAGATAAATTAACCATTCAATGATTTAGCCATCTGATTTTAAAAATAAAAACAGGTAACTCAGCCTGATTACGAGTTACCCTAGGCAACTAACGTAGAGCCCCAATGTAGCGGTTTGCCCCTTGTGCACGCTCTATATCTTCTTGAGTGGGTTCAACCGAAATTAATTCTTCATGTTGCGTGAACTGAATTTCATTTTCAGGCTCTTCATCAGTTTTTAGTCCCAGCACTTTAGTCAAACGTTCAACCAGGCGAAGTAATTCAGGGTCTTGTGTCTGTTTCGCCATTGCCATCACATGTTCGGCATATTCGACATTCTCTGTAAGATAGCTTGCATCAATCACACGCCCTGATACCCGTCTTAACCGTGCATAAATAAGTGTTGCCACTGAAAAAACTTCATTTGTAATGATTACACTTTCTGACATTTGTCATTCCCATCTCTAAAAAAAGAAAGTGAGGCATCAAGTGCTTTCCTTGATCAAGCAGCCTCACTGGGCTATGCAGCAATATCTGTACCAATATAAAAAAAGCTCACATGATTCAACATATGAGCTCTCTTAAAATGATGTTTTTATTATATTTTAGAATAGGCTAAAACTTACATGGCCTTCGTCAAAAACTTTTTTATTGGCATTATTTTCCTTCGAAAGACGAATCTGTTGATCTTCTCCATTTATAAGTTCACGATCATCCTGTAAGTCTAAAAGCACTCGCAAACGCTCCACATAGCTTGCAAGCTCTGGATCCTTTGTCTCAAGTGCAAGTGTGACCACATGATATGCATAGGAACGATCCTGCATTAAATACATGACATCAATAACCCGACTATTCACTTTCCTTAAGCGTGCATATAGTAATGTCGCGACTGAAAAAATATCATCCTTTTTTGCTGTAATATTCACACTTTACCCTCAATAAAATCCATTCATTAAACTTTAAAACTTACTTTTAAGCGCAATGTAATTTTACATATCGTCTGAATTTTCAATTGGCTTTTTATTCCAACATTTAGAGCTTTTTATAATTAATACACTGACCTAAGTCGCTTGAAGTTTTCAAAATATAAAAAGTTTTCAGCACTAAAATAAGTTAAACTTATACAAGTTTTTATTTTATTTTTTTCGGTCTCTCTATTTTATGAATACCTCTTCACGTTTAAGCAATTACTGGGTCACCTGTGCAGATGGTCTTGAAACCTTACTCCGCGAGGAAATTGAAGGTTTAGGTGTTCAAAATATTGAACAGTTACCGGGTCGTTTGATTTTCAAAGGCACACTGACAGATGCATACCGTATTTGCATGTGGTCTCGTTTAGCTTCACGTGTGTTAACCCCTATTCATGTTCATGAACTTGAATTTACCCATGACGCACGTGATGTTGCAGAAGAGCTCTATGAAGGTGCAATCAACTTTGACTGGTCACTCATTTTCGCACCACAAAGTACATTTGCCATTCGTTTACATGTAGAACGTGAAATCAAGGTCAATACACAATTTGCAACTTTACGGGTAAAAGATGGTGTGGTGGATTCCTTTATGGAAGCTGTGGGTAAACGCCCAAGTATCGACATCAAACAGCCAGAAATTACCCTCTATGTGCTTGCTGGCAAAACTGCGCATACCTATTGCCTAGATTTATCTGGCGATTCTTTACATAAACGTGGCTATCGTCATTACATGACCGATGCACCGATTAAAGAAAACCTGGCAGCAGCCATTCTGCAAAAAGCCAAATTAAAACAACGCAAACCAGACATTATTTTAGATCCGATGTGTGGTTCGGGTACTTTTATCATTGAATCACTGATGATGCTGACTGACCGTGCTCCGGGCTTGGTACGTCGCTTTGGCTTTAATGGCTGGAATGGTCACGACCATGAACTGTGGATGTCGATTAAGGCAGAAGCCGCAGAACGTCATCAAATAGCATTGCAACAGCCTTTACCGCAGTTTTATGCTTATGATGCAGACTGGGAAGCGGTCAAAGCCACTAAGCAAAACATCATTGCAGCCGGTTTTGAAAAGCTGCTTGACCATATCAAAATTGAAGAGCGCACATTGGCAGATTGGCCAGACTTTAAAGCCGAAGGTAAAACCTCATTTATTGTCACCAACCCGCCTTATGGTGAACGTTTAGGGGATAAAGCCTCTAACCGTGCGTTATATTTAGGTTTATCTGCGCTGCTACAAAAAAATTTCCCGAACCAGTATGCTGCAGTGATTGCTGCACAGGTTGAGCAAGCCGATGTGCTAGCATTTAATGAACCGCAAATTCTGCGTTTGATGAATGGTAAACTTCCGATTTATGTGCGTTTCGGCATCATTAAACCTGCACCGGTATCAGAACCGTTCTTGGCACACTGGCAACCCCAGCAGTTCGAGCCGATTGAAGGTGCTCAGGACTTTACCAACCGTCTGCAAAAAAACATGCAGAATCTAAAAAAATGGGCGGTCAAAGAAAATATCTTCTGTTTGCGTTTATATGATGCCGATTTGCCTGACTTTAATGTTGCGGTAGATTTATATGGTGACCGTTTACATGTGCAAGAATATGCACCACCAAAAACCATCGATCCGGAAAAAGCTAAAAAGCGTTTTAACCTTGCCTTACAAGCCATTCGTGCAGTGACCGGTTTAGGTCGTGATGCCATTTTCATTAAAACCCGTGCCCGTCAGGAAGGTAAAAACCAGTACACCAAACAGAGTACTGCGTCTAAACGTTTTATCGTACAGGAAGGCAAAGCCAAAATTTTAGTCAACTTGACTGATTATCTGGATACCGGCCTGTTCTTGGATCATCGTCAAATGCGCTTGCGTATTGCAGCAGAAGCGAAAGGAAAGCATTTCCTCAACCTGTATAGTTATACCTCTACAGCAAGCCTACACGCAGCTTTAGGTGGCGCTGCCAGTACCACCAGTGTCGATTTATCCAACACTTACCTGAACTGGTCAAAAGAAAACTTTGTCTTGAACGGTTTAACAGTGGATCATGCCGATGAACAACACCAGTTCTTTGCCAGTGACTGTTTTGAATGGCTAAAAGAAGGTCATGAACAATATGACCTGATTTTTATCGATCCGCCAACCTTCTCGAATTCGAAAAAGTTTCATGGTACCTTCGATGTACAACGTGACCATTTATCGCTGATTAAACGTGCCATGAACCGCCTGACTACAGAAGGAACTTTATACTTTTCGAATAACTATCGTGGTTTTGAGATGGATGAGGAAATTCTGGCATTCTTTGATGTTCAGGAAATTACCAATGAAACCATTGGCCCGGACTTCAAGCGTAATACCAAGATTCACCGTGCCTGGAAAATCCAGCATCCACAAAATGGCTAATATATTTTAGATACTGCACTAACTAAAAAGGCTGCCTATCTGGCAGCCTTTGTTTTTACATATGTTAATTTAAAAATTTCTTTTCACCGTATTTATATTCAATGCCAACCTTGAGGATATCGCCCTCCCGTTTAGCTTGCAGCGACTGCTGCATACCATTCAGCATTTGCTCAAGTTCTTGATCAGATAAGGTTTTACCGCCCTGTTGCAGATAGTTTTTCATGATGGTTTTCATGATCTGTTTATCATATTCAAGATTGGCCTGATATTCGACCAGATTCGGTGCCATTTTCAATAAGCTTTCAAAAGAGGATTGATGCCCCGGCATCACCTTTCCTGTCAGGCTGGCTTTGGCATAACCCTCACCCACCTTAATTTGATTGTTCTGCGATTCAAAAGCAAAACCGTCATTTACAATCGCCAGGAAACTGCTCGCCATATCCTGATTGAGTTCTTCTTTTGCTATACATGCTGCACTACTTTTTTCCAATAAATCAAAAAAATTCTGCACTTTTTGTCGATTAAGAGCAGCCAGCTTAAAGTTCATTTCAAAATCATGAAAACTAGGAGTTTTATACATGGTCATTTCATCAATTTTGACCTGAGTATCAAAAGCAACCTTGGTTTTATCGAGCTGAGTATTTACCCGCAAAGCAAAGCCTTTTAATTCACCACTGCCAAACTGCTGCACATTTCTATCCGTACGCTGAATTGAAGCAATATTTAATCGAGTTTTCCCTTCATCCAAAACAGAATTTAAGCCCTGATTAGTCTCAAACTCTAAATCACGCATCTGTACATGGCCCAATTTATCATTCACCGTCATATTCGGAATTTGAAATTTTACATTCAACACATCGAATTGGTCATCTTTTGATTTGGCAAGGATTGTAAAAGTCATGGGATCAATGCGAGTTTGTATATCTGCATCATTTTTCTCATACACCGGAGTGACGAGTGAAGTGTGCATTCTTCCCAACCAATCAATTTTGGTTTGAACTGTTAACGGTTGCTTCAGTAAACGTTGGAAGGTTGCATCACCTTGTTTTAGGGAGATTTTTGATTGAATCTGATAGCCATTCCAGCTGCGTTTGATTTCATCTTGCCCGCTAATCATCAGGATATCTTTAGGCTTACAGGGATCAAGAGTAAATTCGGCCGTCCAGTCAGCAGAACCCTGCATCGCACCCATATTAAAATTTTTATACTGAATCGACATGAAATTTGATTTTTGATGCTGTTGATAATAGGAAGTTAAACTTTTGTCTGCATATAAATTCCCTCCTATGACCGCTGTTGCCAATACCACAATGCTTCCCAGACCCCAAGTTAATTTTGACATAGTATCTGCTCTAGATTTATGTGTTTTTATTAAAGAAAAGTATAAGTAAATTTTTTAATAAAAGATAATTATTTTGCATATTAACAACTTATATGCATAAAGAATCACAAAAACATTAGAAATTATGTCAATTTTTTACCCAAATTTTCACTTTTTCGACTGAAATTGTCAGGCGTAAAAAAACCCGGCCGAAGCCAGGTTTTTTTCTATTTACAGTAAATTAACTTAATTTCATTTTTTCAAATTCAAGATGACCATTTTCCCCTTTCACGAAAATGGTATCTCCTGGCAGAAAATCACCACTCAGGATTTTTTGCGCCAATGTATTTTCTACTTGTTGCTGGATAGCACGCTTTAATGGACGAGCACCATACACAGGGTCAAAACCGGCATCAATCAACTGATCAAATGCAGTATCATCCACTGAAAGATGCATGTCTTTTTCGCTTAAACGTGCACGTAAACGGTCCAGCTGGATATCGGCAATACCACGAATTTGCGCTTTTTTCAGTGAATGGAACACGACCAGCTCATCAATACGGTTAATAAATTCTGGACGGAAGTGTTGAGATACAGCCGCCATCACCACTGCACGAACTTCATCATCGGTTGCACTGTCACCAAGTTCGCGTACATCTTGTGAACCCAGGTTTGACGTCAACACAATTACCGTATTTTTAAAGTCCACCACACGACCTTGCGAGTCAGTTAAGCGGCCATCATCCAGTACTTGCAGCAAGATATTAAATACGTCTGGATGTGCTTTCTCCACTTCATCAAACAGCACTACGCTATAAGGTTTACGGCGTACCGCTTCAGTCAAGATACCGCCCTCTTCATAACCAACATATCCCGGAGGTGCACCCACCAAACGGCTGACCGAATGTTTCTCCATGAACTCACTCATATCGATACGCACCATGGCATCATCACTGTCAAACAGGAAGTTGGCTAAGGCTTTGGTCAATTCGGTTTTACCCACCCCGGTTGGTCCAAGGAAGAGGAATGAACCACTTGGACGGTTCGGATCAGACAATCCTGCACGCGAACGACGTACTGCATTAGAGACTGCTACTACGGCTTCATCTTGCCCAACTACACGGTTATGCAGGAATTCTTCCATATGCAGCAATTTTTCACGTTCACCTTGCAGCATTTTCGCTACAGGAATACCGGTTGCAGCACTGACCACTTCGGCAATTTCATTTTCCGTAACTTTGGTACGGATCAGTTTCGGTTCCTCACCGTTTTCTTCAGCAACTTCTTCAGCAGCGAGACGTTTTTGCAGCTCAGGAATAACCCCATACTGCAAACGGCTTGCTTCGGCTAAGTCACCTTCACGCTGGGCTTTTTCAAACGCAGTACGCGCTTTATCGAGTTCAACTTGCGCTTGGCTGGTGCCTTCAACCAGTCGTTTTTCAGCAATCCACTGTTCTTCCAGATCGCTGTATTCACGCTGTACTTCTTCGATCTGTTTTTCCAGATGGCTGACTTCTGCCTTGCTTACCGAATCTGCATCCTGTTTCACCGCTTCCAGCTGCATTTTCAACTGAATTAGGCGACGGTCCAAACGGTCGAGTGGCTCAGGTTTGGAGTCAATTTCCATTTTAATCCGCGAAGCTGCTTCATCAATCAGGTCAATGGCTTTATCGGGCAATTGACGGTCAGTGATATAGCGGTGCGACATTTTCGCTGCGGCAATAATCGCTGAATCCAGAATCTGTACCCCGTGATGGGTCGCATATTTCTCTTTTAAGCCACGCAGAATTGCAATAGTATCTTCAACGCTCGGTTCATCGACCAATACTTTCTGGAAACGGCGTTCCAAGGCAGCATCTTTTTCAATGAACTGGCGGTATTCATCTAATGTGGTTGCACCAACACAGCGCAGCTCACCACGGGCCAATGCAGGTTTAAGCATATTGCCTGCATCCATGGCACCTTCGCCCTTACCTGCGCCCACCAGGGTATGTAATTCATCAATGAAGAGGATGATTTCGCCTTCATGTTTGGCCAAATCTTTCAGAACTGCTTTTAATCGCTCTTCAAACTCACCGCGATATTTTGCACCAGCCAGCAATGAACCCAAGTCCAAAGATAAAACCCGTTTACCTTTCAGGCCTTCCGGAACTTCACCGTTGACAATGCGTTGTGCCAAGCCTTCCACAATTGCCGTTTTACCCACTCCAGGCTCGCCAATCAGTACCGGATTATTTTTGGTACGGCGTGACAAGACCTGAATGGTACGTCGGATTTCTTCATCACGACCAATCACAGGGTCAAGTTTGCCGGACATGGCACGTTCAGTTAAGTCTATGGTGTATTTATTAAGTGAATCACGTTGATCTTCATGGGTATTACTCATGACTTTTTCGTCACCTCGAATTTTTTCAATCGCTTTGCGTAAGCTTTCAGTAGTTACGCCGACATTATTTAATAAAGTTTTGGTTGCACCAGTTTCCGCTAAAGCGAGTAGCACCCAGTCGGTAGATAAAAACTCATCCCCGGCTTTTTGGGCATAGCTGTCCGCCAGATTTAAAGCCCGTACCGCTTCAGGATTTAAGTTGATGTCCCCAGTTGGATTAGCGATGGTCGGCGCATCTTGAAGCGCTTGCTGCACTTTGGTTTGCAGATCACGCAGATTTGCTCCGGCTTGCTGAAACAGGCTGATATTGGCAGGCTCTTCCAGTAACACAGATAAAATGTGAATACCTGAGATGGCAGTATGGTCTTTACCCATGGCCAGAGACTGAGCATCTGATAAGGCTTGCTGCAAGCGATTTGTAAATTTTTCAAAACGCATTCTTATTTTTCCTCACAACAAATTTTGTACTTGGATAATAGATGGGAATGGCTTGATATTTTTCAATAACATTTTTAAAAAATATTTTTAATTTTCAACAACTAAACCAAATTAATATAAAGCTTGGATGTTAGTTATAATATGGGTGTTTAAGCTAATTTTTTCAAGCGTATTGTAATCATTTATGTATGAAATTCTCTTCCCTAGGCATTTTGTATCTTTTAATAAGGAATGGAATCATCAAAGCTTTTAAAAAACTATTGTGATTATGAATACATCAATCAGCTTGATGAATATTCTAGAAATGCATGTTTAGAAGACAGGATTCATCAAAAGTATAATGGGTTACTGTTGAATCCCTCTTAGAGTGAAATTCGTTTTTACTTTATACATTTTTAATTGTGATGCAGAATAAAAATGGCAATCCAAAAATGGATTGCCATCTGGATTTCATTATTCAACTTCAATAATTTCAAAATCGTGGGTAATTTCCACCCCACCATCCGATAACATTTTGCTTGCAGAACAGTATTTTTCAGCTGAAAGTTCAACTGCTTTAGCGACCTGTTTTTCTTTGACTGCTTTACCCGTTACCACAAAATGTAAATGGATTTTGGTAAACACTGCTGGGATGCTATCCGCACGTTCAGCTTTGAGCTGACATACAACATCCGTCACATCTTGGCGAGATTTCTTTAAAATAGTCACAATATCAAAGGAAGCACACCCACCAAGTCCCATTAATATCAACTCCATAGGACGTGGTCCACGGTTTTGACCACCATATGCCTCGGCCCCATCCATTACAATTTGGTGACCACTTTCCGATTTTGCTTCAAAAGCAACATTCTCTAGCCAATGAACGCTTGTTTGCATTGCAACTACCTGAAAAAAACTATAAATTTACGACGTACCTGTACACTAACATAAATTGAGTTGATAAGGAATTTCAGCTCTTCTGTGTGACAAGTTCACTTTAGGTCTTGTGCGATCTATTAATTATCCATATTCGGAACCGTTAGCATGACTTCAAACTTTTCACAACTTAGCACTGATGCGCTGTCTCCTGGTCAACTCCCTGAGTCAGTAAAAGCATTATTAAAACGTGCATATATAAATCGTTATCCAAAACGCACTGCAATTGTAGATGCAGGCTCAGAATCAAAATCGCTTTATTTGATTTTAAAAGGTTCGGTATCCATTATTTTACGTGAAGATGATGATCGTGAAATTGTGGTTGCCTATTTGAATGCTGGAGACTTTTTTGGGGAAATGGGTCTTTTTGAAGCAAATCCACAACGTACTGCAGAAGTTCGTACACGCGACGTATGTGAAATTGCCGAAATCACCTATGAAAACTTCCACGAATTAAGCAAACAGTATCCAGACCTGAGCTATGCCGTATTTGCCCAGCTTGTACGTCGCTTAAAAAATACCACTCGTAAAGTGACTGACCTGGCATTTATTGATGTATCTGGCCGTATTGCACGCTGCCTGATTGACCTGTCTTCTCAACCAGAAGCCATGATTTTACCGAATGGACGTCAAATTCGTATTACCCGTCAGGAAATTGGCCGTATTGTTGGTTGTTCCCGTGAAATGGTCGGTCGTGTCCTCAAAACACTGGAAGAACAAGGCATGATCCAGACTGATGGTAAAGCCATCCTGATTTATGATGTTTCTGCTGAAGATAGCAATGCATCTTTAGAAGACGAGGATGATGAAGAATAAGTTTTCTTCCATTCACCATAAAAGCAAATCCTAAGATTTGCTTTTTTTTATGTCCGTAATTTGCAACCTGTTCTTTTTAAATTTTTATGACAACTTTAAAACAATTCATGATTTAACCCTGATGCAAAAATCAGTTAGCCTAATGCACAATGTTAAACTTGATAAAAATTAAGGGATCAACCTCTATGCAACTCAAACCTTTAGCCAATACAGGGATTCTTGTGCCTGAAATTTGTTTAGGCACCATGACCTTTGGTGAACAAAATACCCAGGCAGAGGCCTTTCAACAGCTTGAATATGCATTGGATCAGGGGTTATTTTTTTGGGATACCGCAGAAATGTATCCGGTCCCGCCAAAACCTGAGACTCAAGGAGCAACTGAAACCATCCTGGGCAACTGGATTGCACAACGTGGTCAGCGTGACCAGCTGTTCATTGCCTCAAAAATCGCCGGTCCCTCACAAGGCGGCAGCCATATCCGTGATGGCCAAACACGCTTTACTGCAGCTGAGATTAGCTCGGCAATTGATGGCTCGTTAAAACGCCTGCAAAGCGATTATATTGACCTGTATCAATTGCATTGGCCACAACGCCCAACCAATTTCTTCGGAAAATTGGGTTATAGCAATACAGAAGCGCACAATCAACAGCAAGTCACTGCCTTAGAAAAAACCTTGAGTGCCTTAAGTGATGAAATAAAAAAAGGCCGTATCCGTTATATTGGGCTGTCCAATGAAACTCCGTGGGGAACGTTGAAGTTTTTACATCTGGCTGAAAGATTAGGTCTGGAAAAATTTGTCAGTGTACAAAATCCGTATAGCCTGCTAAACCGGACTTATGAAATTGGCATGTCTGAAATTGCCCATTATGAAAATGTCGGCTTACTTGCCTATTCACCTTTAGCTTTTGGTTACTTGACCGGTAAATTCCGTCATGGTGCTCGTCCAGCCAATGCACGGGTCACCCTATTTTCCCGTTTTAGCCGCTATAGCAATCCTGAAAGTGAATGGGCAACCGAACAGTATGCTCAGCTTGCAGAGCGACATGGCTTAACCCTAACCCAACTGGCATTGGCATTTATTAAGCAGCAGTTCTTTGTCACCAGTACCATTATTGGCGCAACTAACCTGGATCAACTGAAAGAAAATATTCAGGCTTTTGACATTGATTTATCAGCAGAAGTTTTACAGGGTATTGAAGATATTCACCGCCAGCAGCCAAATCCAGCACCCTAATTTCATTTTAAGTACTGCTTAAAATGAAATTAGAAAAGTTAAAGCTTTATATTCGATCACTTCGAAATTATTGACACCATCTTCCCTTGCGCACTCAGAATATATTCTGAGGATGCTCATCCCCCATAGGAAGAGGGAGTAAAAGCAAAAAAGGATGCTATAGGCATCCTTTTTTATGAATAAAACAACAATTAGCGTCTGTTATAAATAGCTTGAGCTGCAGGCAAGTTTTTACGCATTGCTTCGATACGCTGACCATTTGAAGGGTGAGTCGACAGGAATGATGTACCACCTGCACCTTCTAACTTGTTCATTTTTTCCCAAAGGGTAATCGCGGCTTGCGGGTTATAACCTGCACGTGCCATTAGCATTAAACCACCTTGGTCTGCACGGCTTTCAAGACTACGTGAATATGGCAAACCCACACCCACTTGTGCGCCTAACTGAGCTGCTGCTGCCCCCAATTGACCGACATTATTGCCTGCATAGCCTAAACCAATGTTTAAAGCTAGGTCAGTTAAAGCTTGTGCACCAATTTTTTGTTTGGAATGTTCTTCCAGGGCATGCACCATTTCATGACCCATCACAGCTGCAATTTCAGCATCGGTTAGATTGAGTTTATTCACAATACCAGTGTAAAACACCACTTTCCCCCCTGGTGCCACATAGGCATTAACCTGTTCTGATTTCAGCACAGCCAATTGCCAGTCAAACTTTTGGCCTGTCTGGTTGATTTGATCACCATAAGGTTTTAGACGTAAAAATACCGAATTAATTCGCTTATAAGTGGTAGATGAAGTATCTAAGGTTTTATTGGCACTTGCTTCCTGAACAGTTTTATTAAAGCCCTGCGCAGCAGTAACATTTAATGTGGATGAATCTGCCCCAGCCATATCCGCCACAGTGGTACAACCTGAAATAGTGATTACACTCGCTGCACACAAACTTAAAATCAGCTTGCTGTTCATTATAATAATCTCCGCCTTAAAACTAGATATCTCTTTTCAGGGAGATTATATGAAATAGTGAATAATCTTTAAATTGATATTCTCTTCACAATCATATCATTTATGTAAACAAGGTCATTTAAGAAATTGAAAACTAAGCCAATAAAGCAAACATAAAACATTTAGCCCCAAGTATATCTGGGAAAGGGGTTTAATTTTCTGTTCCAGTTGTTCATTTTTGCGCTTAAAAAATAAAAATGCATTTTGAATCAGAACAATGGGGACCAAAATACAGGCAATGATAACGCTTAATCCAATAAGTGCTGCATTAATAATTGCGGGATCTTGTGTTTGCGCTTGAATAATCAGCATGGCAATAGTAGGAGCTCCCCCCATTGCGAAGAGTAATGAATAAAACATCGTCGCTGATATATTTTTATGCATCATGCACAACCTTGTATTTCTTTTATATTTAACATTCTAGCAAGCGCAAATAAATTAAACAGTATTCTCTGATGCAACTTTAGTCGGGCAAAACAGTCTGCATACTGGTCGTAGATATATTTTCCAAATGAAATGGACAAAAAAAGCCTCGCAAATGCGAGGCTTTTTGTACATCTTAATTCTTGGCAGATTAAGCTTCGAATGGATGGCGAAGAATAATTGTTTCTTCACGGTCTGGACCAGTTGAAATGATGTCGATTGGACATTCAATCAATTGCTCAAGACGTTTTACGTAGTTAAGTGCAGCTTCTGGTAACTGATCAATTGATTTAGCACCAAAAGTAGACTCAGACCAGCCTGGCATAGTTTCATAAATTGGCTTTAAAGTTTCGAATGCAAGCGCATCAGAAGAACCTACACAACCAGAATCAGCAGCTTCGTAACCGACACAGATTTTCACTTCTTCTAAACCATCAAGAACGTCAAGTTTAGTCAAGCAGATACCAGAAAGTGAGTTTACTTCTACTGAACGGCGAAGAATTTCAGCATCGAACCAACCACAACGACGTTGACGGCCAGTAGACGCACCAAATTCTGAACCTACAGTACCCAAGTGTTTGCCAATTGCATCACCCACATCGTTCGCAGCATCGTAAACAAGCTCAGTTGGGAATGGACCAGCACCTACACGTGTTGTGTACGCTTTAGTGATACCCAATACATAGTCAAGGTGTAATGGACCAAGACCAGAACCAGAACTTACGCCACCAGCAGTCGTGTTTGAAGAAGTTACATACGGATATGTACCATGGTCAACGTCAAGAAGTGAACCTTGCGCGCCTTCAAACATGATGTTATCACCGTTTTTACGGTATTTATGAAGTTCACCTGTTACGTCCACAACTAATGGAGCAACAACTTCACGCCATTGGTCGCAAAGAGCAAGTACATCTTCAAGATTAACTGCTTCTACACCGTAGAATTGAGTTAATTGGAAGTTATGGTATTCAAGAAGCTCGGTAAGTTGAGCTTTAAGATGTTCACCACCACGTACCAGGTCAGCAACACGAATTGCACGACGTGCAACTTTATCTTCGTAAGCGGGACCAATACCACGGCCAGTTGTACCAATTTTTGCATTGCCACGTTTTTTCTCACGTGCTTGGTCAAGTGCAATGTGGTTTGGAAGGATTAACGGACAGTTTGGAGAAATACGTAAACGCTCACGTACTGGCACGCCTTCTTTTTCAAGAATATCCATCTCTTTAATAAGCGCTTCAGGTGAAAGAACCACGCCGTTACCAATTAAGCACAGTACATTTTCACGTAAAATACCAGATGGAATGAGGTGTAATACAGTTTTCTTACCACCAACCACAAGAGTATGGCCTGCGTTGTGTCCGCCTTGATAACGAACGACCGCTGCCGCTTGATCTGTGAGCAGGTCAACGATTTTACCTTTACCTTCGTCGCCCCATTGGGTACCGAGTACCACAACATTCTTGCCCATAATAGCCTCATTGCATCATGCTGTTAAAATTGAAAACTTGAATCAGTGACTCAATACTGATTCAGGTCATTAAATCTGTTCGACTTTCCATTCCCCTGCTACATTCACCAATTGGTGAGTCGCAAACGGAATTGAGTTTGAATCATCATTGCCTAATAACTGAATAACACTTAAGCCTTGTGCACGCAGAGCAGCAATTGCATCAAGTAATGCTTTGTCTGTCCCTTTCGGTGCAACCACTTTTTGAACTTGCTTGAACTGACCTGCACTGAGTGCATATAAGTCACAAGAGAAGCCTGTTGCAGGACGCGCACGCCCGAAATGTTCACCAATACCGTCATAACGACCGCCTTGAGCCAGGGGGGCTGCACGGTTTGGTGCATAGACGGCATACATTAAACCGGTGTGGTAGTAATATGAACGAAGCTCTACAACATCAATACCAATATGCAAGCCTGGCCAACGTGCCTGAATTTCAGACCGTGTGGTTTTTACTGCGTCAAATGCCTGTTTGAATGCCGGGTCTGCAATAATTTCAGCACTCAGGTTGGCTTCTAAAGCATCTAAATCACTGGAATAACGACCCAGTGCATAAAAATCTGCACCAAATTTCAATTCTTGTGTAAATTCAGCAAGTTCAGGCAATGCTTTACGTTGATAAAGATCCGAAAGCTGACTTTCTTCCGCCTTGCTTAAACCGGCGTGTTTAACCAGACTACGGAATAAACCGACATGACCTAAATCAAGATGGATGCCATCTACAAAACTTGCTGTTTTTAATAAGTTGAGCATCACGTCAATCATTTCGACGTCAGCATCAATACTGTCTGAACCAAAAAGTTCCGCACCCAGTTGCAGCGGTGCACGCGTGGTATTAAAACCTTGAGGTTTGGTGTGTAAAACCGTGCCAGCGTAGCAATAGCGCGCTACGCCTTCGACCGGATGTACATGCGCATCGATACGGGCCACTTGCGGTGTCATATCGGCACGCACACCAAGTAAACGACCAGAGAGCTGGTCGATGACTTTAAAAGTGGCCAAGTCTAAATCTTGATTCGATTCTGAGAGAGAAGAAAGAGATTCGATGTATTCGATAAATGGCGTGTACACCAGCTGATAACCTCGAGATGCGAGGAAATCCAATGCTTCACGGCGCAAAGCTTCAATTACTTGCGCTTGTTCTGGTAATACATCAGCTACACCATCAGGTAATAACCATGTCTCTGAAATGGGCATGTTGTAAACCTAAATACTTGTCAGCGCGGAAGTAATCCGCATAAAAAAATCGGGAGCACACCCGATTTCTCCTAGTCTAGCACGATCACTTTAGCTGTGCACATGACTTTTTGCAGATTTGTTCGTTTTTTACCAACTAATTTATGCCGTTTAAAAAACTGAATCAGCTGAATCATTCACGATTGATCAGCACTCTCGCAAATTCAACCATTGTAAAATAAAAAATACTGGAATCCGCTAAAACAGTAAACGCCAATCCAGGCTATTTGTACAAAGCCATTCTTCCAAAAAAACCAGTGACGAGTCAGGCCCTTTTATAGCAACGTTTCCAAAGCTGGTTTAGTCGCATATGCTGAAAGATCGCTCTACAGCTGTTTTAAGAATACTATAAGCTCACCTTAAAATTAGACTGAAGGTTTGTCTGTTGAGTGAACCGTTTTTGCCAGCAGTCCAACCAATTCAGCATTTTGCGATTCCACCTGGTTCAGTTTAGTCGTGGTTTTATCAATCACTTCTTGCTGAATATGCATTTTCTTCGCCAGGTCCTGCATAATTTCCAGCGTTTTTTTAAGGTTTTCTTCCAGATGAACCACTTTTTTTTCCAATTGTTGATTCAACTGAATTTCACTGAGTGCAGCGCCTTGGTTGGTAAATTGTGCCCAAATCAAAAAGATCACTGCTATGGCCAAAAGGAATATAAATCCCCATATAAATATCAACATAGGTATGCTGCTCATGTTATTGATTCCTGACTTAATTATTATCATGAATCGAGGTGATTAAATTAAAAAGACTTATAATTTTCGTATAACAATTAAAAAGTGACTGTAAAATTAACTCTGTCTAGCTAGAGAATATTTATTATAAGCATTTTTCTGGGTCGATTATCCACTGCTACTGTCCATAGAGCATTTCCTGGCAGTCTATCCATCCTACTGAAGACCATGCATTTACTCAAGATTTAACAGACTACCCGAACAATTTAATAATAATTGAGCTACAGATCACACTTAATAAACTAAGCCCTGCGAAATCCGATCCCTTTCGGAAATCGCATCATTCAATAGCTTATCTCCACCTCATCTTTTAAATAAGGTTCGCTATTTATGAGTAAAAGATTCACACAGGTCCAGCAAGCGATTTGCATAACCCCACTCATTATCATACCAGGCAAAAACTTTAGCCTGATGACCCACCACCATAGTTTGGCTCAAATCCACAATCAATGAATAAGGCGAATGGTTAAAGTCTGATGAAACCAGAGGTTCATCGGTAACATCCATAATTTCCACATAATCCTGACGTGCCGATTTGATCAGGATTTCATTAATTTTATGTGCTGTGACATGCGACTGCGCAACAAAAGTAAGGTCTATAGCAGCCACATTAATGGTCGGTACGCGTATGGAATAACCATCTATCCGCTCTGCCATTTTTGGCATCACCCGTTTTAAAGCCCCCAGAGCTGAAGATGTGGTCGGAATAATATTGTGTCCTGAAGCACGGGCACGGCGTAAATCACGGTGGGCATGATCCAGTACTGACTGATCTGCCGTAACTGCATGGATTTCTGTCATCAGTGCGGTATCAATGCCAAAAGCATCATCTATGATTTTAACTAAAGGAACCAAGGCTTGTGTGGTGCAGGATACACTGGAAATAATTTGGTCCGTAGCTTTGACTTCGTGATGGTTTACCCCATACACAATGGCGGCATCCACCGTGTCAAAGGGTGCAGCACCAATAATGACCCGCTTCGCCCCTGCAGTAACATGTCCTGTGGCTGCTGCACGTGAACGGAATAAACCGGTACATTCCAGCACCACATCAATATTTAACTTATTCCAAGGCAAGCTTTCAGGCTGTTGCTGACTAAAAACCTGTACTTTTAATTGCGCCAGACCTGCAGAAATATGCAAAAAAATCTGTTCATCCTGCAAAAGCACTTCGACCTTGCCTTTGAAGCGACCATGGGTGGTGTCATATTTAAACAAATGCACCAGTGTTTCTACATCTGCAACATCGTTAATCGCCACGATATCAAAATGAAAATCCTTAGGATTTTCAAACCAAGCCCGTAATACATTGCGACCAATTCGCCCGAAACCATTAATGGCTACTCGTTGCATCAGATATCCTTAACTCTTGGGTAGATGTAAACACCGCTCTATGTTAATGGATTTTAACCAGATACCGATACCATTTCTGCTGCTGTATTTATAAAATATCTCGCAACAAAGGGTTCAGCCTGCTGCTTTTAAGCTTATTTTGTCGCAAATTTTATTCAGACCAGATTGCCTTAAAATATTTACTTCACTTTTCACTTACTTTATATCTTATGCATAAAGCAGAATTTGGCTGATTAATTCAGTACATGAAACCTAATACCGCTTAAATAGAATTGTGATTAATTCGCCTTAAAGTGATTGGTGCATGCGGCTTTTTCCGTTATACTTTAGCGTTTTAAAATTTTAAGCCAGTATCTCAAGCCAGCTTTATAAAAGTAAGACTTGCTTGACGTGCTATTAGCCAAATACAAGATTTATGGAGTGACTTGGTTGTGAGTACTCGTTTTATGACATCAGCTGAAATTCGCGAAGCTTTTTTAAGCTATTTTGAATCGCAAGGGCATACACGTGTCGCGTCGAGTTCTCTGGTTCCTGCCAACGACCCAACATTATTGTTCACTAACGCTGGGATGAACCAGTTTAAAGACTGCTTCCTGGGTCTTGAAAAACGTGACTATGTTCGCGCAACATCTTCACAAAAATGTGTCCGTGCTGGTGGTAAACACAACGACTTGGACAACGTCGGTTATACTGCACGTCACCATACTTTTTTTGAGATGTTAGGTAACTTCTCTTTTGGTGATTATTTCAAACGTGATGCGATCAAATTTGCCTGGGATTTTTTGACTAATGAGCAATGGCTAGGCTTACCAAAAGACAAACTCTATGCCACTGTTTATCATACAGATGACGAAGCCTTCGACATCTGGAACAAAGAAATTGGCTTAGATGCATCTCGCATCATCCGTATTGGCGATAACAAAGGCGGTCAATACGCATCGGATAACTTCTGGGCAATGGGTGATACCGGTCCTTGTGGTCCTTGTTCTGAAATCTTCTTTGACCATGGCGACCACATCTGGGGTGGCTTACCAGGCACACCTGAAGAAGATGGCGACCGTTTCATCGAGATCTGGAACAACGTATTCATGCAGTTCAACCGTACTGCTGATGGCGTACTGCATCCTCTTCCAGCACCATCTGTAGATACAGGTATGGGCCTGGAACGTATTTCCGCAGTTTTACAACACGTCAACTCAAACTACGAAATTGACCTGTTCCAGCACTTGTTAAAAGCTGCGGCTGAAATTATTGGTTTAGACACGTCCGAACTTGAAGCCAAAGCCCAAGCTGAAGGTAAGCCAGTTGACTACCCTGCTTCCCTTAAAGTGGTGGCTGACCATGCACGTTCATGCTGCTTCCTGATAGCTGACGGTGTCAACCCTTCGAATGAAGGCCGTGGTTATGTACTGCGTCGTATTATCCGTCGTGCCGTTCGTCACGGTAACAAACTGGGCGCAACCGGTTCATTCTTCCATAAAATGCTCCAGCCATTAATCGAAGCAATGGGTGCTGCATATCCTGAACTTGCAGCCAACCAAGTACGTATCGAAGCACAACTTTTAAAAGAAGAAGAACAATTCGCTAAAACTTTAGAGCAAGGTCTGAAATTGCTTGAAGGTGAATTAGCTCAACTGAAAGGTTCAGTGATTCCAGGTGCAACAGTCTTCAAACTCTATGATACTTACGGCTTCCCGACTGACCTAACAGCTGACATCGCACGCGAACGCGACTTGACCATTGATGAAGCCGGCTTTGAAAAAGAGATGGCTGCACAACGTCAACGTGCGCGTGACGCAGGTAAATTCGCCATCGACTACAACAGCATTGTAAAAGTTGAAGGTGAAACCCTGTTTGAAGGCTATGAAGCCACTCAAGCTCAAGGTCAAATTATTGCGATCTATAAAGATGGCGAACAGGTTGATGAAGTTCATGAAGGCGATGAAGCTTTAATCGTATTGAACCAGACTCCTTTCTATGCGGAAAGCGGTGGTCAAATCGGTGATACAGGTATCTTCAAAAACGATACCGGTATCTTCGAAGTTCAAGACACGAAAAAATCTGGTGGTGCATTCGTTCACCAGGGTATTGTGACCATGGGTAGCTTGAAAGCCGCTCAATCTGTTGAAGCGATTGTTAAAGCAGACATCCGTGAAGCAACTTCACGCAACCACTCAGCAACTCACTTGTTACATGCTGCCCTTCGCCAAGTGTTGGGTTCACATGTACAGCAAAAAGGTTCATTGGTTGCATCTGACATTTTACGTTTTGACTTTGCCAATGACCAACCGGTTTCACTTGAACAACTACAGGAAGTTGAACGCATTGTAAACCGTGAAATCATTGCCAATACTGCCGTTTCTACTGAACTTCTTGACATTGAATCAGCAAAAGCCAAAGGTGCGATGATGCTGTTCGGTGAAAAATACGGTGAAGAAGTTCGCGTACTTTCCATGGGTTCAATCATTGAAGAGAAAAACTTCTCGATCGAACTGTGTGGTGGTATTCACGTCAAACGTACCGGTGATATCGGTCTGTTTAAAATCACTTCAGAAGGTGGTGTAGCAGCAGGTGTACGTCGTATCGAAGCAGTCACAGGTACCAAAGCGATTGAAGCTGCACAAAAAGCAGATCGTGACATTCATGCAATCAATGATGTTTTAAAAGCGCAAAAAGACCAAACTTTAGAAAAAGTGGAAGCTCTAGCGAATACCGCATCGAGTTTGCAAAAACAAATTGAGCAGTTGAACCAGAAATTGGCAAACTTCCAGGCAGCTGAACTTTTAAGCCAAGTTCAAACTGTTGCTGGTCGTCAAACATTGATTACTACTGTACAAAACATGGATGCGAAATCGCTTCGCAACCTGCACGACGGTGTAAAATCTAAATTAGATCATGCAGTGATTGTACTTGCTGCTGTAGAAGGTGATAAAGTCAGCCTTCTCGCTTCTGTAGCAAAAGACTTTACTGCTTCTATTAAAGCAGGTGACATCATCAAACACCTAGCAACCGAGCTCGGTGGTAAAGGTGGTGGTAAACCTGACTTGGCACAAGGTGGCGCGCCACTTAACGAGAAGTTTGCAACAGTGATGGCAGATTTGACTGCTTGGCTTGAAGCAAAATAAAACTTCACCTTTTGTGTAACTGACCCTGATCGGAAAATCAGGGTCATGGTTTATATGGAACAACTATGGCATTAATCGTTCAAAAATATGGCGGTACCTCTATGGGTACTCCCGAGCGCATTTTAAATGTTGCTCGTCGTGTAAAGCGCTGGCATGACCACGGCCACAAGGTTGTGGTTGTTGTATCAGCAATGAGTGGCGAAACCAATCGCTTGCTTGCTTTAGCGAAGGCCATTACCGAAACCCCTGATCCACGCGAATTAGACCAGATGGTGTCTACGGGTGAACAGGTTACGATTTCTATGTTAGCGATGGCGCTCAACTCGATTGGAGTAGAAGCAAAATCACTGACTGGCCGCCAGGTTGGCATTAAAACCGACAGCGCATTCAACAAAGCCCGCATTGAATCTATTGATACTGACGTATTAACTGAAAACCTGGATGCAGGCCGCGTACTTGTGGTTGCCGGTTTCCAGGGCTTTGATGAATTGGGCAATACAACAACTTTAGGTCGTGGGGGTTCAGATACCTCTGGCGTGGCACTTGCAGCTGCACTTAAAGCAGATGAATGCCAGATTTATACAGACGTAGATGGCGTTTATACCACTGACCCACGCGTTGCACCAAAAGCGAAAAAAGTTGATCGTATTTCTTTTGAAGAAATGCTGGAAATGGCATCACTTGGTTCGAAAGTCCTGCAAATCCGTTCAGTTGAATTTGCTGGCAAATACCAAGTGCCTTTACGCGTATTATCAAGCTTCGATAACGACGATGATGGCGCATTTGACGAAGACTTCAAAAACAACGTCGGAACTCTTATTACTACTGAATTGGAAGACAACATGGAACAGCCAATTATCTCTGGTATCGCGTTTAACCGTGACGAAGCAAAATTGACTATCTTGGGCGTACCTGACCTGCCTGGCATTGCGTCCAAAATTCTGGCGCCAATTGGTGCAGCGAATGTCGAAGTTGACATGATCATCCAGAATGTGGAAGAAGACGGTACCACTGACTTCACATTCACAGTCAACCGTGGTGAGTTCAATAAAGCAAAAGCAATTCTGGAACAAACTGCAAAAGAAATTGGTGCTCGTGAAGTTGCGACCCGTTCAGACATCGTGAAAGTATCAATCGTAGGTGTGGGTATGCGCTCTCATGCAGGCGTAGCAAGCAAAATGTTTACTGCTCTTGCAGAAGAAGGCATTAACATTTTGATGATCTCAACTTCGGAAATTAAAATTTCAGTCATCATTGAAGAAAATTATTTAGAGCTTGCCGTGCGCACGCTTCACACAGCTTTCGGTTTAGACCGTGAATCTGGCGAATCAAGCGCACGCGCTTAATATGTAGAGTAACAAATTTAGTCCTTGTTGAACAAAATTTGCGAAATACTACAAAAAGAACAGAGCCACTATAGTTTTTTTTATAGTGGCTCTGTTATATTTATAACTGAGGATTTTGAAAATATTAACAGAATTATTTTAGTCAAATTCTTGACAGATTGTTTTGATAATATTTCTATAATATTAAGGTTGTGTCTTTTTAAATTTTAAAATCAATTGCACGTTTAGCGTTTTGCAAGGAGATAAACATGCTGATTCTAACCCGACGTGTCGGTGAAACATTAATGATTGGGGATCAAGTCAGTGTAACTGTGCTTGGCGTAAAAGGTAATCAGGTTCGTATTGGCGTAAATGCTCCAAAAGAAGTATCTGTTCATCGTGAAGAAATCTACCAACGAATTCAACATGAACGCGCTATGCATGAACATCTGCAACACCTGGATCAGGATTATCAGCCTTCTTTTGAAGAAGATAATTTCCCACAAAATACCCAGAACGACTTTAACCGTTAAAGGTTGTTCTAATATAAAGCGGCTATATGGCCGCTTTAAATTTATCTGCTGCTTATTTTTGTCCCAGCAAGGCCAATGCATTTTTAACCGGTGCATAACTACGGCGATGTTGATCAATCACGCCATGCTCAGCAATCGCTTCAAAATGGGCTTTGGTTGGGTAACCTTTATGTTTGGCAAAGCCAAAATGTGGATATTGCCGATCCAGCACCACCATCTCCCGGTCACGGGTCACTTTTGCCAGAATACTGGCTGCTGAAATTTCTGCATGCAGCGCATCCCCGCCGACCACCGCATCACAGCTCATGGTTAAGCCTTGCGGAACTTTATTGCCATCAACCAGCACATGTTCCGGCTGAAGATGCAAAGCTTCTACAGCACGGCGCATAGCCAATAAAGAGGCTTGTAGAATATTGATCTGGTCTATTTCTTCATGGCTAGCTTCAGCAATGGCCCAAGCCAAGGCTTTCTCTTGTATTTCTACAAATAATTTTTCACGCTTTTTTTCGCTGAGTTTTTTAGAATCATTCAAGCCTTCAATCGGATTATTGGGATCTAAAATAACTGCTGCCGCTACCACCGAACCCACCAAGGGGCCACGCCCCGCTTCATCTACACCGGCAATTTTCATTAATACTGTACCTACAAAAAAAGAGGCCGAATCACATCAACCTCTTTAATTTTAACATGAATTAAAGTTCTATTAGTTCATGGCTTCAGCAACACAAGCATTAATGGTTTTAGTCACTGCATTTGAAACAATGGTATTACGTGCAGCCGGATCAATTGCAGCTGTCGCCAAATCAACTGCAGTTACATTTTGTGGTGCTTTTTCACTGACACAACCACAGATTTCAGTCTGAATATTTTGCTTTTGAGTTGCAGTCATTAACTTGGTTGCATTTTGCCATGCTGGAATAGTATTCAGCTCGGTGGTACATTTGGCATTAATTGCAATTTTAATTGCAGCCATACCGAGTTGTTGAGTTGCCGATTGAGTACCTGTTGCACCAGTTGTACCTGTAGTTGTGCCAGTTGATACACATGCAGTAAGCGCTAAAGTTAAAGGTGCAAGCACAGCGATTAATTTTTTCACAGTATTATCCTGAGTTATAAAATCTGTTGGGCATATTTTGCCGAAACTTTCCCAAGGAAGAAATCTATATTTCAGTTGAATTTTCCACATCCGGATAATCTGCTTAAAAAAACGGCATCCTTTTCAGTGTTGCAAGAAGCACACGCTTCGTTCCATATCCATCATTTTTAAATATAGGCTTTTTAATTAGCATACCCAGACTTGAAAATGACATATGGATACATGGGTATAACATGAAAAGTACCTCACAATACTATACGCGTACAGCACAAATGCTGCATTGGCTCATGGCTGCTATTTTTATTGCAGCATGGTGCATTGGTTTTTATAGCGGAAATTTTCTAAGTTATGAGGTCGATGGAGGCTTTAAAGGTCAAGTTATTACGCTACATAAGAACATCGCCACCACTATTATCTTTCTGGTCCTGATTCGTATATTTTGGCGCTATACCCACCCTGTTCCAACACTACCCGACAGTATGTCACCTTTGATGAAAGTTTTGGCACATCTGGGACATTTAGCTTTATATCTCATGTTACTGGCTTTACCGATTACCGGCTGCTTATTTAGCTGGAGTGCAGGACATCCGACACCTGTTTTGTATTTATTCGAAATTCCTCGTTTGGTCCAGGATAATCCCGACCTTTTAGCCATCGTAAAACCTGTACACATTTATTTGTCCTGGTTTACAGGCTTACTTGTCATTGGTCATATTGCCGCGGCATTAAAACATCATTTCATCGATAAAGATAACATCTTGCGCAGCATGACCCGACAAGCAAAATAATCAATTTTGTCGCCATAAAAAAGCCGCACTAGTGTGACACTGATGCGGCTTTTTTATAATTCAATTTATAGTGATAAGTTATTGCAGAGCGTCCTGAGCACAACCTTTAACACTGTTCACCACCGCTTGTTTAATCAGGCTATTTTTTGCAGATTCACTCATCGATGCCATAGCTAACTCTTTGGCCGAGATATCCTGCAAGGCATGTTCACCCACACAACCACAGATTTGTTTTTGTACGGTTAATTGCCGCTCTGAACTCATGAACAAAGCTGCGGATTGCCACACTTTTGAAGCATTCAATTCACTTTTACAGCCTTGTTCAATCACTGGTTTCAACATTTTCTGGGTTAAAGTAGAGTTTTTATCGGTCGCAAAAACTGATACAGAGCCAATCAATAAAACGACTGCAAATACCCAGCAAAAAAACTTTTTCACATTAGAACCTAATAGTTATTGAACAGATCAATATATCAATCTGCCCAATCCAAAAGCATTTTTCAAAGGAATGGATTACACCAAAGAATCAATCTGTTGTGACAATTTTTGCTTTTCAGCATCAGAGATAAATGAAGCTTCAAACGAATTTTTCGCCAATTGCTTTAGCTCATCATTTGACAGGTCTAAAGCTTTTGTAATTGCAATGAAATTATCATTCATATAACCACCAAAATAGGATGGATCATCTGAATTGACCGTCACATGTAGGCCATGTTGCAGTAAACGGCGGATATTATGCTGCGCCATATCATCAACCACACAGAGTTTTAAATTACTTAAAGGACACACGGTTAAAGGCATTTTATCTGCAATCAAACGCTGCATCAGTTTCGGATCTTCTTCAGAACGTACACCATGATCCACTCGGTTCACTTTAAGCAAATCCAAAGCTTCCCATACATATTCTGCCGGCCCCTCCTCGCCTGCATGTGCCACCACTAAAAAGCCTGCTTCACGCGCTTTGGCAAATACCCGTTCAAACTTAGATGGTGGATGCCCCACTTCGCTTGAATCCAGACCGACAGCAATGATTTGATCTTTAAACGGCATAGCCTGTTCTAAAGTTTCAAATGCCGCTTCTTCACTTAAATGACGCAAGAAACACATAATTAAATGCGAGCTAATGCCTAATTTGCTTTGCGCATCATCACAGGCACGTTTTAAACCCTTAATCACCGTTGCAAAAGTAATACCACGATCGGTATGGGTTTGCGGATCGAAGAACATTTCAGTATGCACAACTTTATCTGCAGCGCATTTTTCAAAATATGCCCAGGCCAGATCATAGAAGTCCTGTTCATGAATCAGGACATTGGCACCCGCATAATAGATGTCTAAAAATGACTGTAGATTATGGAAGTTATACGCCTGTTTTACTTCCTCAACAGATTTATACGGAATATCAATATGATTGCGTTGAGCAATCGCGAACATCAGCTCAGGCTCAAAAGTCCCTTCAATATGGACGTGTAACTCTGCCTTTGGCATGGCTTGAATAAGCTCAAGTTGATTCATATCTTATCCTTATAAAATTTTTCAAAAATAAAAAAGGGTGCAAACCAAGTTTACACCCTATTCTGAATGGGGTGAATTAGCCGCCAAATACAGCAAATTTCAATGCCCAAAGAGCCGCAACAATCCAGACCATATAAGGTACAGTTTTCGCTTGCCCAGTCAGCAGCTTGATTAATGCGTAGCTAATAAAGCCCATCGCAATACCGTCGGCAATTGAATAGGTAAATGGCATGCATACGATGGTTAAAAATGCAGGAACTGCTTCAGTGATATCATCCCATTCAATGTTGACGATCCCTTGAATCATTAGCACACCTACAAACAATAATGCAGGTGCAGTAGCAAAACCCGGAACCGATTGCGCCAAAGGAGCCAGGAATAAGCACAGTACAAACAACACGGCAACAACCACAGCGGTCAAACCTGTACGACCACCTGCAGCAACTCCCGCAGAAGATTCAATATAAGGGGTTGTAGATGAAGTACCCAATGCTGCACCCGCTACAATCGCAGTCGAGTCAGCAAAAAGTGCTTTTTTCAAGCGTGGTAATTTGCCATCTTTTAACAGGCCGGCACGATGTGAAACACCCACTAGCGTACCCGTCGAATCAAATAAATCCACCAGGAAAAATACAAAGATGACCCCAACCAGACTGGCCGTGAACAGGCCTTTAAAATCCATTTGCAGGAAGGTTGGAGCAATCGATGGAATGGCACCCACAACACCTTTAAATTCGTTCAGCCCCATTGCTGTAGCAATCGCGGTAATCACCAGGATACTGATAATAATGGCCCCACGGACTTTAAAGTGATGCATTACTACAATCATCAGGAAACCCAGCAAGGTCAGCAATACTGTCGGTTGTTTCAAGTCACCCAAGCCTACAAGGGTGGCCGGATTATCAACAATAATGCCTGAATTTTTTAATGCAATCAGTGCAAGGAACAAGCCAATGCCGCCGCCAATCGCAAATTTCAGCGACATAGGAATGGCATTGACAATCGCTTCACGGATTTTAAACATACTGATGGCAATAAACACCAGTCCCGAGACAAACACGGCAGCCAGTGCAGTTTGCCAAGGTATGCCCATGCCCATACACACCGAATAGGTAAAGTAGGCATTCAGCCCCATACCCGGTGCAAGCGCGATCGGATAATTTGCAACAAGCCCCATCACCAGACAGCCAATTGCAGCTGCAAGACAGGTTGCAACAAAAACAGCCCCATGATCCATCCCGGTTTCGGATAAAATCATTGGATTGACAATAATGATGTAACACATGGTTAAGAAAGTGGTTACACCTGCAAGAACTTCTGTGCGAAAACTGGTTTTGTTTTCACTGAGCTTAAATAAGCGTTCTAGCATATTCTCTGAAGATGGATTAGGAGTCGTCATGACTTTACCCCTGTAAGTAAACTTTATGCTATCAGCACGCTATAAAATTAATGATCCGTTTCTCAAATCACCATTAAGTTTATAGATGTCCAAGCAATCGATATGCCAATATTTTCATTAAAAACAAATATTTTCTACAATGTTTCGTAGACGACAAAACAACCGGATAACAAAAACCATAAACAAAAAAGCCGCATAACTTTTATGCAGCCTCCTGAGATAGAAAGTCAAACACTTACAATGTAAATATAAGAATTCAGATCTTGGTAAATTATAACACAATGCTTTTTATTGTTTCTAAAATTTATTTTTAATTAAATTTAAATAACTTAACAATATATTTAAAACATATAGTAAAAACCCAGGCGTTAAAACTTGCTGGATTTCACATGCAAGGGCGCTGCAAAATGGGGATCCGAAGTTTCACTCTGCTCTACCACCCTATTATTTGGATTTGCTTCTACAGCCTTCAAAGATTGATGCGCATCCTGAATCAGTTGATCCATTTCCTGTCTTTTTTTCATTTGACTGTCGCGATAAACCCCGTACCCCAGTAAAACCACTGCAAAAATAAAGGTTGGAACTAATAATCTTTTCATCATAAAATTTTATTGTTCAACAATTCATCATGATGTTAACAAACATGAATTAAAATATAATGATAAAATATTTCAAAATCCTGTTTATTTTTTCGCAATAAAAATCCCGAAATTTATCGGGATTTTTACCTTGTTACTCTCATTTAAGCAGCTTGCTGCTCGTCGCGTTTAAAGACCAGCTCACCTTGTAGCGAACTCTCTGCATCAAAATAGTAACCATCCAGATTAAATGATTTTAAGTCCTCAGCACGTTCTGCTTGATTTTCAATGATAAAACGTGCCATTAATCCGCGTGCTTTTTTTGCATAGAAGCTAATCACCTTATATTTGCCGTTTTTCTGATCCAGAAAAACCGGCTTAATGATCTCGGCTTTAATTTTGCCTGGTTTGACCGATTTATAATATTCATCCGAAGCAAGATTCACCAATAGTTCTGAGTGCACCTCGGCTAAATCCTGGTTAATCAAATCAGTAATGATATTGTCCCAAAAATCATAAAGATGATGACCACGTGGATTTTTGAGCTTGGTTCCCATTTCTAGGCGATAGGGCATCATTAAATCTAGAGGACGCAACAAACCATACAGTCCAGACAACATACGCAAATGCTGCTGTGCATAGGCAATATGCTGATCATTCAGCGCATAAGCATCCAGTCCGGTATACACATCCCCTTTAAAGGCAAATAAAGCCTGACGCGCATTAGAAAAGCTCAGCTCTGGCTGCCAATCATTAAAACGCTCGACATTCAACTTGGCAATTTTTTCACTCACGCTCATTAAATTGGCGATATCTGCTGCAGAAAGCTTACGACTCACATTTACAAGTTCTTGTGAATGTTCTAGTAATCTTGGCAGTGTATGTGCATCGGTTGGAAGTGCAGATTCGTAATCTAAAGTCTTGGCTGGAGAAATTAAGGCGAGCATGAATAACCTGGTCAAAAAACAATTAAACAGACTATAACAGTAGCATTGTCTTATTGCCAATCTGTGTTTTTACTGGGTCTTAACGCTAAAATAGCCCTCTCTTCTGTCATGAGTCGGTTATTACATGTCCGAGCAAATTTTCATTCAAGGTCCTGCAGGTCAACTGGAAGTTTTTGTTGATTATCCACAGGGTGAAGTGAAAGGATTTGCGCTGGTATGTCATCCTCACCCCCTACAAGGCGGCACTCCGCAGCATAAAGTTCCAGTTCTGCTTGCTCAGATGTTTCTTGAACGCAGCTGTATTGTGTATCGTCCAAGTTTCCGAGGCTCTGGCCAAAGTACGGGTGAGCACGATAAAGGCCATGGCGAAACGGATGATATTCTAGAAATTATTCAACAGATTCGCTGTAAGCATATCAATTTGCCTTTTTATGCAGCAGGCTTTAGTTTTGGTGCCCATGTCATGGCAAAGTGTTTTCATGTATTGCCCGATGAAATTAAACCCAAACAATTGATTTTATGTGGACTACCGACTGCAACAGTTGCAGGTGTACGTCATTATGTTACACCACACATTAAAGGTGATATTCTGTTCCTGCATGGTGAAGCTGACGAAGTAACCTTGTTGTCCGACTTGATTGAATGGGCCAAACCGCAACGCCATCTACTAACCATCTTACCCGGTGCAAATCATTTCTTTACTGGATATTTAAAGCAATTACGCGTTGCTATCTCCCGCTTTCTTGTAGACGAATAAGCTGACAGCAGTATAGAGCATCTATTTTATATATGGTTTATGCATGGCTGCAAATAAAAAGAGGAGGCTAAGCCCTCCTCCTATTTTACTCATCAGGTCAAAATAAATATTTAACCTTTCCATGTAAAACCACTAAAAGATTCGTCTTCTTTTAAGGTATTTTCTACTGCTTGGGCCAATTGATTCAATAAACTTTGTTCCGTAATACGATCTAGCCAGTCCTGATCTTCAGCTGGGTAAGAAGTAATCTCGCAGACCAGGTGCCCTTCTGCATCACGACTCTGGCAGGTGACAGATAATGGCAAAGATTGATTGTCTACACTTACCGCAACCTGATCACCACTTTGCGACAAGGTCTGGAAACCGTATTGACCGAGTTCTTTAGACAATAAATCTGCAACATATTCCTGAGTCACATGGCAGTCATTCGTTTGCTGTGACACATGATTATGCTTTTCACAGTTTGCAGTAAATTGTAATTTTCTCATCTGTGTATCCAAAGACATTATTGTTGTATGGTTTTAGCATAAGCAATAAAAACAAAACAGCCAAGCAAAAGCTTGGCTGTTGTTTAACAAATACACAAAATTAGACTAATTATTCACTGACTTGAATGGCTAAACCAGCTTGATTGGCCAACTCAGTGAAAGTTGGGAAACTGGTTGCTACAGTTTCGGTGCCAATAATTTTAATTTCACCGGAAGTACGCAAGCCCGCCATAGAAAAACTCATGGCAATACGGTGGTCATGATGCGATTCAATTTCACCACCTGTGAAAATTGCAGACCAGTCACCAGACTTGCCCTTACCTTCAATGATGATGCCATCATCGGTTGGCGTACAGTCAATGCCCATAGTCTGCAAGCCATCTGCCATCACCTGAATACGGTCAGATTCTTTTACGCGAAGCTCGGCAGCACCGGTTAAAATGGTTTGACCTTCAGCACAAGCTGCAGCAATAAATAAAGCTGGGAATTCATCAATGGCCAATGGCACCTGATCTTCAGGCATATGAATGCCTTTTAAGGTGCGTGTGCCGCGAATACGAATGTCTGCAATCGGTTCACCACCTGCAATACGCTCATTTTCAACCGTTAAATCTGCACCCATCTGTTTCAGGATTTCAATGACACCGGTACGGGTCGGGTTAATTCCTACCGCTTCCAAAGTGACATCGGAACCTTCAGTAATGGCAGCACCCACCATAAAGAATGCAGCGGATGAAATATCAGATGGAACCTGAATATCAGTACCGACCAATTTACCGCCACCTTGCAGGGAAATACGGTTACCCTCGGTTTTTACTTCATAACCAAAGGCACGCAGCATACGTTCGGAGTGGTCACGGGTCGGTTCCGGTTCAGTCACCGATGTTTCCCCTTCTGCCCAAAGACCCGCCAGTAAAATCCCTGATTTCACCTGAGCCGAAGCCATTGGTAAGTCGTAATAAATACCTTTGAGCTTTTGATTGCCGGTAATGGAAACAGGCGGCGTACCACGCTCACCTGTAGTCTGAATCTGTGCTCCCATTTCACGTAACGGTTTAGCAATCCGTTCCATTGGACGTTTAGACAATGACGCATCACCGGTCATGACTGAATCAAACTTCTGTGCACAGAGCATACCGGAAAGCAGGCGCATGGAAGTACCCGAGTTACCCATGTATAAGGCACTTACAGGAGCTTTTAAACCATTCATTCCTACGCCATGAATAGTCACTTCACCATTTTTAGGCCCTTCAATGCTCACGCCCATATCACGGAATGCTTGAAGTGTTGCCAATGCATCTTCACCTTCAAGGAAACCAGTAACATGGGTAGTTCCTTCAGCAATCGCACCAAACATGATAGAGCGATGTGACACAGATTTGTCACCTGGCACGGTAAATTTACCTTTAAATGTCTTATCACCCGGCAAAATGGTAAATTGTTGTGTCACGTTATCGTTCTCCATCAAAGGTTTTTTAGCGAGCATATGATTGAAATGCTGTCGTGCTGCCTGTGCATGCTCTAATAGTCCAATCAATGCTTTGGAATCTTCATTTTCAATCAGTTTTCGAATTTGAGCCAGTTGCTGCTCAAAACCGTCTACAGCATTCAAAATGGCTTTTTTATTGGCAAAAAAGATGTCATGCCACATTTGCGGGTCACTCGCCGCGATTCGGGAAAAATCACGAAAGCCCCCAGCGGCATAACGAAAAATATCCAGATTATCTTCCCGGTTGGCCAGTTGCTCAACCAGGTTAAAGGCCATTAAATGCGGAAGATGACTGGTATGGGCCAGCACTTCATCGTGCTTGTCCACATCCATACAAATCACTTCTGCCTTGGCAGCTTGCCACAGTTGAATCAGTTTATCCACAGCCCAGTCAGCACTGCTTGGTAATGGCGTCAAAATGACTTTATGATTAGCAAACAAATCGACCTTACCTGCATGTACGCCAGTATGTTCCGCACCTGCAATCGGATGACCCGGAACAAAACCTGCCGGCAGGTTTTCACCATATACGGCTTTGGCTGCATCCACTACATTGCCTTTGGTACTGCCCACATCGGTAATGATGGTGTTGTCTGACAGATAAGGCTTGATGGTTTCTAACACCTTTTGCGTTGCCCGCACAGGTAAAGCCAAAACCACCAGATCTGCACCTTGCACCGCATCTACGGGATTGCTATAGCCCTCTTGAATTAGTCCAAGCGCTTTTGCATCATCCAGAGTTTTTTGCGAACGCGTTGAGGCAACAATTTGCTTTGCCAGTTTTTCAGCAATGATGACACGAGCCAGACTTGAGCCAATCAGCCCAAGTCCAATAAAAGCAACTTTTTCAAACAGTGGCTGAGACATGGCTTAGGCTTTTTCCTCTACCGCATCAGGAGCTAAATCGAGTACTTTCGCCAGTGCTGTCAGGAATTTAGCATTTTCCGCTTCCGTACCAATCGATACACGCAGGTGATTTGCAATACCCACAGGACGTACAATCACGCCTTCTTTTAACAAGGCATTGAACGTTTGCGCAGGATCAGCCTGTACATCGACTAAAATAAAGTTGGCACGAGAAGGTACATAGTTCAGACCCAAAGCTTTAAAACCAGCTTCCAGCTGAGCCATACCCGCCTTGTTCACTTCACGAGATTTCTCGATAAATGCTTCATCTTTCAGTGCAGCAACCGCAGCTACCATGGCAAGATGATTGACGTTAAATGGCTGACGAATACGGTTCAGGTAATCTGTTACTTCTGGCGATGCCAAGGCAAAACCAACACGCAGTGCAGCCAGACCATAACACTTAGACAAGGTACGGCTGACAATCAGGTTTGGATACTGCTCAAGGAATTTCAGGCTGTTGAAGTTTTCCGGGAAATATTCCACATAAGCTTCGTCCAGAACAACAATGATATTTTCCGGAACTTTTTGCATGAAAGCTTCAAATTCGGCTTCTTCAAACCAGGTTCCCGTCGGGTTATTGGGATTGGCAATAAAGATCAGTTTGGTATTGTCTTTAATTGCCGCTGCCATAGCATCCAGATCGTGAGCAAAACCTTTGGCCGGCACTTCAATCGCTTCTGCATTAATCACTTGAGTCACCAAAGCATATACGGCAAAAGCATGCTGGCTATAAATTACCGAGTCTTTCTCTGAAACGAATGCGCGGGCAAACATTTCCAGTAAGTCGTTTGACCCATTACCTAAAGTAATACGGTCAGCAGTTACACCAAATTGTGCCTGAATCTGGTCTTTCAAGATAAAACCGCCACCATCCGGATAGCGACCAATTTCTGCCAGTTCAGCCGCCACAGCCTGTTTGACTTTTTCAGAACAGCCCAACGGATTTTCGTTTGAGGCTAATTTGACAATATCAGTAATCCCTAACTCGCGCTCAAGTTCACTAATAGGTTTACCTGGTTGATAAGGCTTTAACTTTGAGATGCCTTCATTGGCAGGGACAAACGACATGTTACTCTTCCGCTATTTCAAGTGATAAAAGGGATCAGCCTAAAATTAAAAAATCAAGCCGATCACCAGAATGATTTATAAAACTGCGATCGGATATGAACCCAATACGCGAACTTCTTTGACCAAAGGACGAATTTCTTCAATTGCCGCTTTCACATTTTCTTGCTCAATATGGCCTTCCAGGTCAATAAAGAATACATAAGCCCATTTTTCCGGCAATGCAGGACGGGTTTCAATACTGGTTAGACTAATATTGTGTTTGGCAAAGGGTGCCAGAATTTCCAGTAATGCACCGGCACGGTCATGTGCAGAAATCAGCAATGAAGTTTTGTCATTGCCACTTGGCGGTACTTTTTCACGGCCAATTACCAGGAAACGGGTGGTATTTTCCGGATTATCTTCAATATTGCTGTGCAGGATTTCCAGGTCATAAATATTGGCAGCCACTTCTGACGCAATCGCTGCGGAATGCCATTCATTGCGAATACGGCGTGCCGCTTCGGCATTGGAACTTAAGGCAACACGTTCCACGCCTGGATAATGGGCATCTAACCATTTTCGGCATTGTGCCAAGGTCTGCTGATGGGCATAAATCTGTTTAATGCTGTCTTTACGGGTATTGGAGGACACCAGAAACTGGTGATGGATACGCAGTTCCACTTCACCAATCACGTTTAAATGCGAAGATTTAAAACAGTCTAAAGTATGGTTCACCACACCTTCAGATGAGTTTTCGACCGGCACCAAACCATAATGTGCACTGCCTGCTTCGACTTCACGGAACACTTCATCAATGGTAGGCAATGGACGGACAATAGCATCCTGACCAAAATGTTTAAGTACTGCCGAGTGGGTATAAGTGCCCACAGGCCCTAGAAATGCAATACTTTGTGGTGCTTCCAATGCCAGACATGCCGACATGATTTCACGGAATAAACGCGCCATGGTGACATCAGACAATGGGCCTTCATTACGCTGCATAACATTACGTAAAACTTGTGCTTCACGTTCAGGACGGTAAAACAATGGATTCTCTTCAGCAGCAAATTTTGCTTTTGCGACAGCTTCAGCCAGTTTTGCTCTTTTATTGATAAGCTGTTGAATCTGTTGGTCTACAGAATCAATATCCTGACGGATTTGAGCCAGATCAAGAGAAGTCGATGTGTTTTGATCGTCGTTGATCATTGTTATGTTGCCCTTCAAAAACGTTATGCAAACAGTATAACAATAGTTAGCTTTCAAATGTTACGCAATAAGACTTTGATTGATTCAGTCTTAAAAACATACAGTTGATTTAATCAGCAATTTTATTGCTGATGTTTTTGTCCTGATTATTTTAAATTGCTGAGCTTTTGCCAATTCGCTAAAAAAGACACCACGGCTATACATCTGTAATTCAGCAATCTGGCTCGCAATTTTATGTCATTTCATTCAATAAATTTATTACTATTTGCAAATAAGCTCATCGTTTAAAACACTTAATACTGAATTATTTTTAGCCATTTTTCTTGTTTTAAAAGATTCGATTAAGCGATTCTGGTCGAATATCTTCAAGTTCTGCAAGCAACAGTGATCGGTATTGTAGATCAACACATTCAGGAGCCGCTTCAAACCTGGATAGCCAGGATAGCTTTTCATCTCGCAATGAATAACGTCACAAAACGCAATCAAGCCCATCTGACCGCATACAAAGTCGCAGAATCCACAGCCATTTTGAAATAATTAACAAAATCAATCATCGGAAAAATTCTGCATGCTGACCATTTGACACATGTAGAAACAAAAGTTTTTAGTTTAATTTTTTAATATTTACAAATACTTGAAAACACTTATCTAGGTAAACTTACAGATATTTTACAGATGCAAGAGTCCTTTACCAAACTCCATCACAAAAGTTTAATGTTTAATTTATAGTCTGTGAACAAAGCAATTCGGAGAAAAATAATGTCCAAAAGAATCGCCGTGCTAGTGACCCATGATTTTGAAGATGTCGAATATTCTGAACCTGTGCAAGCCTTTCGTGCAGCACGGCATAGTATTTTAAATATTGAAAACAAAGCAGGCAATATTGTCTATGGTCATAAGCGAAAATCAGCCGTCACCATTGACCAAAGTATAGATGATGTCACCGTGCATGATTTTGATGCTTTGCTCATTCCTGGCGGTTATTCTCCAGACCGGCTCCGTGGCGATGACCGCTTCGTGGATTTTGTACGTAAATTTGCCCATGCAGAAAAACCCATTTTGAGCATTTGTTATGGTCCGCAGTTACTGATTACAGCCAAAGTCGTCAAAGGCCGCTTAATGACCACCATTAAAACGGTTGCCAAGGATCTGATTAATGCCGGCGCAGTCTATTATGATGTTGGTGTGGTCAACGATAATAATCTGTATATCTCATCACGCTCTCCTGATGATTTACCTGCGTTTATAGAAGAAAGCTTAATGGTTTTGAATCAATAAAAAGCACCCTGCAAAGTCAGACCTGGTGTCCAGCTTTTAGGGTGCCTCTCTATTTATTCAGCTCTTTTTTTATTGTAGCGTCTTATTCATGAATTAACGCCCCAATAAGCTACGCGCTACAATCTCTTTCATAATTTCATTGGTTCCGCCGTAAATTCGCTGAATACGGGCATCCACAAAGAAACGTGAAATTGGATATTCTGTCATATAGCCATAGCCACCAAACAGCTGTAACAGCTTATCCGCTATTTTCATCTGCATGTCGGTTGCGAAACTTTTTAAAGCTGCTGCCGTTTCCACATCCAGTTTACCCTGCATATATAACTCAACGTTCTGGTTATAAAAAGCAGCAGTCGCCTGTTCCTCAATTTTCGCCTGAGCCAAAACAAAACGGGTATTCTGGAACTGGCTAATTGGCTGACCAAAGGCTTGTCGTTCTTTGACATAAGCAATGGTGACATCAATTGAACCACGAATGGCACCAATCGCCGTTGCGGCAATGGCAGTACGTTCACGTGGCAACTCCTGCATTAAATAGGCAAAACCCTGCCCCGCCTGCCCCAGCAACTGATCTTTAGGCACCTTGATATTATCGAAGAACAGTTCTGAAGTATCTTGTGAATGCAAACCAATTTTGTTGAGGTTGGTGCCCTTTTTAAAACCTTCCAGATGGGTATCCAGCAGCAATAAAGACACGCCTTTTGCCCGTGCTTGCGGATCAGTTTTAGCCGCCAGTACCACAAGGTCAGCATGTTGACCATTCGAGATAAAAGTTTTGGAACCATTGAGCAGATAGTGATCTTCCTGCAGGATGGCATTGGTACGCATGGCCTGCAAATCGGAACCGGCACCCGGCTCCGTCATGCCAATCGCCCCTACCACTTCACCCGTCACCATTTTGGGTAACCAGTACTGCTTTTGTTCTTCTGTCCCAATATGCAAAATATAAGGTGCTGCTATTTCAGAGTGGCAGGAAATACCGGTGGATAGCGCACTAAATCCGGCACGTGCCGATTCTTCTACCAGCATCAGTGAATAATGGGTTGGCACGCCATAACCGCCATATTCTTCAGGAACATCCACGCACAGGAAACCGTTTTCGCCCAGCAAGTTCCAGACTGAACGTGGCATAATGCCTTCCTGTTCCCATTGTTCATAATGTGGAGCAATATGCTCATTCATAAAGCGTTTGAAATTGTCGCGGAATAATTCTAAATCAGCATCATAAGCCAACATACGGCATCCTTATATTGAGTTGTTGTAGTTCTGTCCCTTTCTCATGCTATCCACTTTATAGATATCTGTCATGTCGTATAGGCTTTATATTTTATGACCTTAGGGTCAATAAAAAAGGAAGCCGTAGCTTCCTTTTTAAATCTGCATCGATTAAGCGTGTGTTTGAGCCGCTTCTTCCTGCATTTTTTGGTCAACCATTTCAGGATTTTTTAATGCTTCATTTAATTTAACTGTATCTAATTGACCCACCCATTTTGCAACGACAATGGTCGCCAATGAGTTACCCACCAGATTCGTCAAGGCACGTGCTTCTGACATGAAGCGGTCAATACCCAGAATCAATGCCAGACCTGCGACAGGGATATTTCCTACAGCAGACAATGTTGCCGCCATGACAATAAAACCAGAACCTGTTACACCTGCCGCACCTTTAGAAGATATCAACAACACCGCTAAAAGTGTAATTTCATGTGCTAAATCAAGCTGAGTATTAGTTGCCTGTGCAATGAAGATTGCAGCCATGGTTAAATAGATTGAAGTACCATCCAGGTTAAATGAATAACCGGTAGGAATCACCAGACCCACAACTGACTTTTCACACCCGACAATTTCCAGTTTTTTCAACATGCGTGGAAGTACGGATTCAGAAGATGATGTCCCCAGGACAATCAAGAGTTCTTCACGAATCATACGAATCAATTTCAGGATACTAAAACCACTGAAACGCGCAATACTACCCAATACAATGAAGATAAACAGCAAACAGGTAATATAGAAACAGATGATGAGTTGAGCTAACTGAGCAAGTGAACCAATACCATATTTACCAATCGTAAATGCCATCGCACCGAACGCACCGATCGGTGCAAGTTTCATGATCATGTTTACGATATTGAAGAATACATGCGAAATTTGATCGATGAATTTAAGGACCGGTTTACCTGCATCGCCCAATTTATGTAACGCAAAACCAAACAGCAATGCAAATAAAAGGACTTGAAGAATTTCACCTTCGGCAAAGGCACCCACCACCGTATTCGGGATGATGTTCATAAAGAAATCAACGGTCGATTGTGAAGCACCGGATTCCACATACTTGGCGATACCTGAAGTATCTAAAGATGCAGGATCAATGTTCATACCTACACCCGGTTTTGCAATATTGATCACCAGCAAACCGATAATTAATGCTAGTGTTGAGACAACCTCAAAATAAAGCAGCGCGATACCACCGGTTTTACCCACAGATTTCATGCTTTCCATACCTGCGATACCACTAACCACAGTACAGAAAATCACCGGTGCAATAATCATTTTAATGAGCTTAATGAAAGCATCACCTAATGGTTTTAATTGCTCGCCCAAGCCTGGAACACTTTGCTTAACGCCATCAACGATTACAGATGAACTTGGGTAAAAATGCCCAACAATCACACCTAAAATAATGGCAACAATCACTTGAAAATACAGTGACTTATAAATTGGTTTCTTAGCCATAACATTACTTCTTTAGATATTTCAGACTAGAAATATTCAGTTTTGCCTATTCTTACGAATACACAGCCTTTAATCCTTTTGTATTCATCACAAAAGAACATACAAAAAGTATTGAGTAAGCTCAAATACTGGGATATAAAAAAATCATAAACTTATCATCATGAATGAATTGAATTTATAAAAAATCCACCTATTCGATCACACATGCTGATAAGCAAATCTACATAATTTTACCTAATGTTAAATTTTACCTAATTTTTATTTGTTGATGCGGTCTATATTGTTAAGTTTGTTTAAAATACCATCGCCACTCATTAGACATTAGTCGAAATAACTAAAGTTACTTTTATTTAAATTAGGCTGAAATATTTACCTTATCTTTATAAACTATTATCCATCCTATTTTCCTTTGCCAAGAAATACTCCTTATGCAAACCAAAAGAAATATCTACAAAGATGCTGAACACCCTTTCGCACAATATGTCCGTATTATAGGCAAAGGAAAAAACGGTGCCCGTTCGCTGACTTTTGACGAAGCCTATCAGGCATTCAGCATGATCCTGAAAAATGAGGTTTTGGATGTTCAACTGGGGGCTTTCCTCATGCTACTGCGTGTTAAAGAAGAGTCTGTCGATGAGCTGGCCGGTTTTGTACAAGCCACCCGTGATCAGCTCAGTTTTAAAGCTTTAGATGTGGATTTGGACTGGTCATCTTATGCTGGCAAACGCAAACATTATCCCTGGTTCTTATTGGCAGCGCTGACCCTGGCACAACACGGCTATAAAGTCGTGATGCATGGCGCATCTGGACATACCATTAACCGCCTTTATACTGAACAGGTTCTGGAATATCTGGGTTATCCAATTTGCCAGAATGACAGCGAGGTGGAACAGCAGTTGCAACAACGCAATTTTGCTTATATGCCCTTAGCAGCAATTTCACCTATTTTGAGCGATCTAATTTCTTTACGTAATGTAATGGGCTTGCGCTCACCTATTCATACTTTAGCGCGTTTAATCAATCCTTTTAATGCCAAAGCTACAGTGCAGGCTATTTTCCATCCGGCTTATCGTACTTCACACCAGCAGGCCGCATTTAAACTGGGCTATCAAAATAGTGCGGTGATTAAGGGTGAAGGTGGTGAATTTGAACGGAATCCGGATGCTAAAACCTTAATCTGTGGGATTAAAAATGGCGAGCTGTACGAACATGAATTACCGAAATTAACTGAAAACCGTAGTCCTGTTGAAGAAGAACTGGATTTAGCGGTTTTTAAAGCGGTTTGGGAAGGCAAACAACATCATGAATATGGCGAAATTGCTGTCACTGAAACCATGGGAATTGCTTTATACACGATGGGAGCATGTGCTTCTTATGAAGAGGCGATGTTAAAAGCCAAAGAGCTATGGCTAAATCGCCAGTCTAAAATCTGATTTGATGCAGAATAGATGATACGTGACAAAGCCATTCGCAATTGTTCGAGGCAAGACTTCATTTGATAAAAATGGTTCTGCGAAACATTCATCAAATGATAGTATGGAACGAGTTTTGCGGATGGCAATGCCTTTGGTTACTTTGGGCTTATCCAAAGTAACAAGATGAGCTTCTATAAATTGAGGTTTATCGGTAAGACATCCGTCGTACCTTTCAAAAAATTAAAATATAAAAAAAGACACCGCAGTGTCTTTTTTATTACAAATAAATATTTAAACAAAACGAATCGGCTTGAATTCTTCATCTTGCTGCGGATCATGTGAATCGCAGTGTTCATCTTCTTCTTTGGTACCGCGATCAATATAGCCACTGCGTTCAGTCTCAGGTAAATTTTTTATTTCCCAAGCATAAACTGCTTGCATACAAATTTGGCGTTGCTCTTGCGTAAGTGCTACGCCATTCGGCCATTTACCAATTTCCACTGCTGTCTTTAAACGCGCAACAATTTCAGGATCGAGTACGGCCAGCATTTGTTCAATATTCATCATTTAATCCTGCTGTTGTAAAGAGTCAAAATCTTGGTTCCAGCCCAGCTTGGTACGACAAGCAATATAAAAATCATAACCGGGTGGATGAAGTAGATTCAATTTAAATGGATGTTTGCGGATATGCAAACTATCCCCAACACTGAGTGAAACACTGTGTTGACCATCGGCACTGACCATCGGTAAGACACGGTTTTCACGAATGATAATCTTAATTTCACTATGTCCACCGACCACAATCGGGCGTGAAGACAAGGTATGCGGGTGCATCGGCACCAAAGAGATGGCATCCATACTTGGATGGACAATTGGCCCGCCACCAGAAAGTGCATAAGCGGTAGAGCCGGTAGGCGTCGAAACAATCAAACCGTCACTATGCTGACGATAGACATATTGACCGTCAATATTCAGTTCAAAGTCAATCATATGAACCGACTTGCCGGAATGTAAAACCACATCATTCAAGGCAATCGCATCATAAATGCTTTCACCTTTGGAGCGGATTTCCATTTCCAGCAAGAAACGGCGGTCGAGCTGAAATTCGCCTTTGAGCACCTGATCCAGCTTAAAAATAACCTCGGTCGGTTTGATATCGGTTAAAAAACCCAAACGACCCCGGTTGACCCCAATGACAGGAGTATTATATCTGACTAGGGCACGTGCGGCATGCAGTAAAGAACCGTCACCACCGACCACAATGACCAGATCCACCACTTCACCCAGTAAGCTGCGGCTTACCGTTTGCGTATTGCTATAAGGGACGAGGGCTGCTGTTTCCGAATCAAAAACAGGATGTAAACCCAAACTTAAAAGATGGTCATGAATAAGACTTAAAGTTTCCACGACGGAGGATTTATCTGGACGTCCTATTAGTCCAATGTTACGAAAAGTTTTATGTGAAATTTGCACCTAGGTCATCGCTCCGCTACGATTCCTGCCTATCATAGCATTAACCCTGTTCATTTTAAAAAACTTTAAGTTCTGATTGCATTGACCATCCAGCGATTTCAAAAACTAAACCTGATTTTAACCAGCTCTTCAGAGCTGTTCACCTTGCATGGACTTAAAACCATAATCAACCTGATTTTTTATGCTAAAAGCCACCTAGTTTACAAAATTGCTTTGAGCAGAATAACTCAGAGGTGTAGTGTTGTTCACTTGCTTTAATATGAACATATTTATTTGCAAATACGGTTTGAATACTAAAAATAATATCTTTTACAAAATCAAAGACTCATTACAAATATTTTGTGCGGTTTATTGTTATATTTTCTCTTCATTCACAGATTAATTATTGCAAAAAAATAAAAAGCTTCGCATGATTAGCACAATTTATTTGGATCTTATAATCATTGATGAAGTCTGAACGCGGTATCGGTTTAGTGGCCCTTATTTTCTCAATATTAGTCATTGGCATCTTCTTAGCTTTTAGTATCTATTTAATCCGAATGGATAATATTGTACGCAATAAATTTGAAGGTCAACGCTGGGACATTCCGGCAAAAGTTTTTGCCCGTCCTTTGGAGATTTATAGCAATGCGCCGGTCAACCAGACAGACTTCACTCAGGAACTCAAACTGCTGGGCTATAAAAGTTCTGATAGCTATGCCCAATCTGGCAATTATGTAAGCTCCGGTGATGCAATCTATGTGCATACCCGCGGCTTCGACTTTGGCGACAGCGTTGAACCTGAGCAGGTGTTAAAAGTTACCTTTAATGATAATCAGGTTGGTGAAGTCAGTGCAACCAAACCTTCTTCTACCGGCATTGCACGTTTAGAACCCTTACTGATTGGCGGAATTTATCCGCAACATAATGAAGACCGTGTGCTGATTAAGCTTAATAATGTGCCTAAACCGCTCATTGAAGCCCTGATCTCAACAGAAGACCGTAATTTTTATCATCATCATGGCATATCTGTTCGTGGTACAGCGCGTGCTGTAGTCAGCAATCTCACTGGTGGCAAACGTCAGGGCGGTTCTACCCTGACCCAGCAGCTGGTGAAGAATTTCTATTTAAGTCCAGAAAGAACCTTAAAACGTAAAGTCAATGAAGCCCTGATGGCCATGCTGATTGAGCTTCATTATGACAAAGATGAAATTCTGGAAGCGTATTTAAATGAAGTGAATCTGGGGCAAAATGGCAATTATTCAATTAATGGCTATGGTCTGGCTTCACAGTTTTATTTTGGCTTACCGCTACGTGAACTGAATATTGCCCAGCAGGCTTATTTAGTCGGTCTGGTACAAGGACCGTCCCTGTTTAATCCATGGAAAAATCCGGAAGGTGCAAAAAAACGTCGCGATATCGTGTTACACAACATGCTGGTGATGGGGTATCTGACCCAAGAACAGTATGAACGAGAAGTTGCACGACCATTAAATGTCATTGCAAAACCCACTTTGGGACCTGCCCGCTTCCCGGATTTCATGGATATTGTACGTCGACAGCTACGCACCGAATATCAGGAAGGCGACCTGACCAATCAAGGGTTAAAAATCTTTACCACGCTGGACCCGATTGCCCAAAGCAAGGTACAGGAAGCATTTAAAGCCTCTGTTTCCAATTTGGCCAATGCCAACCCGAAACGTTTAAAAGATTTGCAAGGTGCTGTTTTAATTTCTCATCCTGAAAATGGCGAACTGGTTGCCGCTTTAGGTTCGACTCAGGACTTTACTGGCTTTAACCGTGCGCTGGATGCAAAACGTCAGGTCGGTTCCTTGCTTAAACCGGTCATTTACTTAAGCGCAATCGAGTCTGGACGCTATAATTGGGCCAGCCCCATTGAAGATAGTGCCATCAGCATCTTAAGTGAAGGTAAAAACTGGACACCTAGGAATTACAGTGGTGGTGCACACGGTGTTATTCCAATGTCGGAAGCCCTGGCAAACTCGTATAACCTCGCAGCAGTACGTTTGGGTCAGGAATTTGGTATTTCCACCTTTAGCAATCATCTGAAAAAATTTGGCGTGACTGCCAATATTCCAAACTATCCGTCGATCTTCCTGGGTGCAATTGATATGTCACCGATGGAAGTGATGAGTATTTACGGCAATTTTGCAACCGGCGGTTTCAAATATCCTATCAAGTCCATTCGCTCAGTGGTCGATTCCAATGGACGCCTGCTCGATCGTTATGGTCTGACGCCACAACAAACCATCGATGCTTCTGCAGCTTATATCTTAAACTATGGCCTACAACAAGTGATGAGCTCAGGTACGGGGCGTGCCGCTTATAGCGCTTTCCCTGCCGACTTGAAACTGGCAGGCAAATCAGGTACCACCAATGATACCCGTGACTCATGGTTTGCAGGCTATTCAGGCAATTATCTCAGCGTAGTCTGGTTGGGTTTGGATAATAACAAGGTGACTGGTCTAACTGGTTCTTCAGGTGCACTTCCGGTCTGGATTAATGTCATGAAACAGTTGCGTCAAAAACCGGTTAACTTGCGTCAAACTGACAGTGTGCAATGGCAATGGATTGACCGTTCGACGGGTCATCTATCCGCACAAGGCTGTGAAGGTGCGATGTACATTCCATTACTACGCAGTAACATGCCACGTCAGGCCACCGGTTGTGGTATACCGCATTATCAGGTAGAACCTGCTGACACACCTGATACTGAAAACAATCAGACACCCGTCGATCAAAACGATAGTATTGGTAACTATATTCGTGAAAGTGACACTGAAACCCAGAACGATGGTTCTACCAATCAGGTCATTTCAAGCGGTAGTTTTGACAATTAAGGGTGAACGTTAAGCATGAATGGGCAATTTAAACGGCATAAACACGGGCTAATCGCCCTGATCCTGATCGGTTTGGTGGGCTGTCAAAGCCTGCCTGCCCCTGAGACCAAACAGCCGTCGAAGCCTGCATCTACACAAAAACAGGACATTAAAACACCCTCGGGCGTGGTCATTACCCCTTATGAACGTGAAGAAATTCAACGTAAAAAGATGCAGGTGATTGTTCCTGAGCAACAGAGCAAACAGCAGTTTGATGATGGCCGCCAGCTACCTGCATTTCAAAAGCTCATGCAAAAAACTCAACTCGCCTATAAGCAAGGGCAATGGAATGAAGCTGAGGCTGCGGCATTGCAAGCTCAACGCCTTGCGCCGCAATCTGCTGAAACCTTCTTGTACCTGGCCCTGATTGCCAATAAAAAGAATCGGCCGGCAAATGCTCAAGCTTTGGCACAACGCGGGCTTAGTTATGCACAAACCAATGCCATGAAGAAACAGCTTTGGCAGGTCATTTTAAAAGCTGCACAACAGCAAAAAGATCAAAAAACCATTCAACAGGCGCAAAAAGCCCTGCAAGGCTTATAAACTTGAGGATATATTGAACTGATCGTCTCAATACATCCTCTGTTTTTGTTTTATAAAAATCTCATCCCGGCAATGCCATAACCACCCTGCTCTTTGGCAATGGCAAGATCACCCGCCTGCATGCCGCCCAAGGCAAAAACCGGTATCTCGACCTGTGAAACCCAGCACTTGAACTGTTCCCATCCCAATGCTACAGCCTCTGGATGGGTGGCTGTAGGCAGAACCGGACTCAGCAAGATTGCATCACAACCGATATTTTGCGCCTGTTGCATTGAAGCCAAATCATGACATGCCGCAATGTAACGTTTACCGATCTGCAAATCACCCGGCTTTAATGCCATCAGTTGTGGCTGTTTTAAATGAATGGCGGAAATGGCTTGCTGTTGAATCGAGTTTAATTGTTCAAAAATATCAACATTGACAATCAGACGAGATAAATGCTCCACACTGCGCTTAGCCAGTTCCATGAGCTGCTGCTGAGTTCCCTCGACACGCCAATATAACAACTGATCCTGTTTTAACTGTGCAAGCTCATCCAGCTGCACTGAAATTTTAATCTGATGGGGCCAATACAGGCGCTGAATTATGGCTAAATTGGCTTTAGGGAAATTTAGATTCAACAATTCTTCACGACTGTACCAGCTCCACGGCTGTTGAATTTCATTCAATAAAGCAGTCTGTACAACGGCATGAAATAAATGCAGCTTGACAATTACATCATCATATTCATGAACAATCACATCAAAGGCATGCCAGTCATGCAGACCAATGCCCACTTCTTCATAAATTTCACGGCGGCATGCCGCCAAAGGCGTTTCACCCTCCTCCACTTTTCCTCCCGGAAATTCATGTTTATTGCCCTGATGCTGTTTCGCTTCACGCCAGCCGACCAGCACATTGTTCTGATGGAGTAAAATTGCAATGGCAACATCAATAATGGGTTTAAACATTCCCTGTTCCTCGGCATGAAAATATTACAGAGTGTAAGCAAATTTAAGTTTTTTATAAAATCTTAAATAATTAATTGACAGAATTATTTGATAATGATTATCATTTAAATAATTTAATACATACCACGGAATCGACGGAATGAACGCACCATTTAGCCTATTTACCCGTAATAACGATGCAGCTCACTCACTTCCCATGTTGCACTCGAACAACCTGTTTGCTCTTGGACGAGAAATTCGGATTATGCATGCTGGAGAAGAATACCGTCTACGTTTAACCCGTAACAATCGTCTTATTCTGACCAAATAAAAATAATTCACTCAACAATAATAAACGTGGAAACAAGCAGTATGAGCACAAACATACTGCTTTTTAACGCTGGATATGCAATGGAAATTGCAGTTCAACTTTTAATCCACTATGTGCGGACCGAGAAAAATGAATTTCACCGGCATGTAATTCAATAATCTTTTTACAAATCGACAGCCCTAATCCTGAACCTTGGGTTTTAGTACCCAATGCCCGATAAAAGCGCTCACCCAGTCGTTGTAAAACTTCTTCTGTCACAGCTTGTCCATCATCTTCAATCACGATGCTGATGTATGATTGCTTGTGCTGCATCTCAATCCATACATGACCATTTTGCCCAGCATAACGGATGGCATTGTCCAGCAGATTGCGCAGGCAACTGAAAATGAGTTTGTCATTGCCAGTAATCACCAGATTTTCGGCGAATTGTGTCTGGATTTGAATATTTTTCTCGGCTGCAAAGGGCTGTAAGGCTTGCAAGACCTCATTGATCATCCTGTTCATATCCATTTCAGACTTGGGCAGTTGACCCGTATGGGCCGGGTCCAGTCGTGCCAGTAACAGCAAGTTTTCTAACACCTGTGTACCACGGTTGACATCATTTTGAATACTCGCCAAGTCTTGGTCGAGTTCCGGATATTTACGTTTCAGTACCTGCAAACGCATTTGAATAGCCGATAAGGGCGAACGTAATTCATGCGAAGCATCCGCAGTAAAACGCTGTTCTGCCACCAGAGATTGTTCAAGCCGCTGTAATAGCTGGTTCAGTTGCCATACCATCGGCTGTAATTCTTTTAATTCAGGTACTTGCTGCTGAATCGGTGCGAGATCATCCGCACTTTTAGCTGAAATTTCTCTGGACAGTTGATGAATGACTTTAAATTGGTGTTTCACGGCAAAGTGTAAAATCAGCCACTGAATGAACCAGAGCACAATTAAAATCAGGCCATAGCCCATGACATTTTGAGCCAAAGCTTTAAAGCGCTCTCCCATCGGCTGCAATAGCAATACCGACGTATTCAGTTCAGGATTTTGCGAGGTGTAGATACGCCACAACTGCTGATCGTGCCAAATCAGATCATAACCTTCATCGGCATTATTTTTGAACGTTGAAGACAGATGGTCCAAATGGAAATTTTCTGATTCGCTCAGCAGCTGTTGCTGATCTTTTAACTGGTATTGAATATCAAATTCATCACTGAGTTCATCGACCTGTTGTCCTGAACTCGTACTTACATCTGAAATCAACAGCATATCTGCAATTTCATCCATGATCTGGTCTTGTACCTGCATGGTCTGGTACAGGGAAATCCCCACAAAAAGCAGCAAGGCCAAAACCCCAGCCAACATGGAACTGAATAATGAGGTCTTGATTAACCTGGTTTGTAGAGAAATGGCTTTTGACATACTAACCCTGACTCATGCGATAGCCCAAACCACGAAGGGTCTTGATATACTGGCTGCCAATCTTTTTACGCAATTGATAGATAAACACTTCTATGGCATTGCTTTCTATTTCATCGCCCCAGGCATAAAGTGATTCTTCCAGCTGTTCACGGGTAATTACATGCTCCGGCTTTTGCATTAGTTTATGTAAAATCTGAAACTCTTTGGCGGTTAAATTGACGGTCTTTCCATCCTGAATAAGCGTTTTGGCCTGTGGATCGAGGACTAAATTTGCATAGCGCAGATATTGTCCGGCACTGCTTTGATGCTGGCGTAATTGCGAACGTACACGCGCAGAAAGTTCTTCCAGGCTAAAAGGCTTGACCAAATAATCATTGGCACCCAAATCCAGCCCTTCAACACGGTCATGAATACTATCCCGTGCAGTAATAAAAATCACAGGGGTTTGTTGCTGATGCGCACGTAGAGCTTTAAGAATGTCATCGCCACTGGCTTTGGGTAGCCCACGATCGAGCAGAATACAGTCATATTGATGCTGTTCAATGGCTAAAATGGCATGATCGCCACGTTCCACCCAGTCAATATTGTAGCCATCCATTTCCAACCATGTTTTGATGCTTTCTGCTTGGGAAGCATCATCCTCTGCCAGTAAGATTCGCATGTCTTGTTCTCATGTCTGGATATGTTTTTGTTTAAGATAACAGTTTTTTAAACCACATGATTGCAAAAAAACCACATGACATGCATGTGGTTTTGGGGAGAAATCAGGAAGAATCTCTTACATCTTGATCTATCATGGCATCACTTAAAAACGGATGGCATCCACATCAATTTCAATGCGTTTAGCCGGTTTGTAATCGATGTCAACTTCACCGATGATGGTCACTGGCGTTTTGGCATTTACGGGTTTACCTTGCCATAACTCATCGTCAATCTCGACGGTCATGGTGCCGGTATTATCACGGAACTGGTATTTTTCATCCCCGACTGCTTTTACCACATAGCCTTTAAGCTGTACCTTACTGTCATCTTTTAAAGTTAAAGCCTGTTTAACCGTAGTGGCTTTTTGTGGTGCAATTGCAGCTTGATTTACGGTAGTATTTGCAACGGCGAATGTTGTTGCACCGACCAAAGCAGTCATTAAAGCTATTTTAGAAATCATGTTCATGCTCAAACCCTCATTAAGTTGTTGCTCATTTCAATAGCATGATTAAAACAAATCAAGATGAGGTGAATCTTAAGATAGCTTCATTTTCAAACAGTATTTCAATTCAGTGGAACAACGCGTAACACCTCTTCCAGCGTGGTCATCCCTGCCAGCACTTTGCGCGCCCCCGCGATACGTAACGGCTCAATCCCTTCTTTTTTCGCCTGATCACGGAGCTGGTTTAAAGTCGCATCTGCACCAATCAGCTGTTTGGTCGCAAGACTTAAAGGCATAAACTCATAAATGCCGACACGTCCTTTATAGCCGGTGTGGCGACATTCTTCACAACCCACCGCCTGAAATACGAAGTTTGGCATTTCCAGTGCATAATCAAAGGTTAAATGCTTCCACTCCTGCTCATTAATAAAGGTCTCCTGTTTGCAATGCGGACAAAGCTTACGTACCAGACGCTGTGCCAGTACACCTAAAATCGTGGCTGAAGTTAAAAATGGCTGTACCCCTAAATCATGCAGTCGGGTCAGACTGGATGGTGCATCATTGGTATGCAAGGTCGATAACACCAGGTGACCGGTTAATGCAGCCTGAATCGCCATATTGGCGGTATCCTGATCACGAATTTCGCCGACCATAATAATATCCGGGTCCTGACGCATCAGCGCACGTACCCCATCAGCAAAACCTAAATCAATCCCCTGATTCACCTGCATCTGGTTAAAGCTCGGTTCCAGCATCTCGATCGGATCTTCAATGGTGCAAACATTGACTTCTTCAGTAGCCAACTGTTTCAGCGACGAATACAGCGTGGTGGTTTTACCTGAACCGGTCGGACCCGTGACTAAAATAATGCCATGACTGTGTGCAGTTAAAGCCTGCCAATCATTCAGTAACCCGCCTTCAAAACCGAGCTGCTGAAAACTGCGTACCAATACTTCCGGGTCAAAAATACGCATCACCATTTTTTCGCCAAAAGCGGTCGGCAAGGTGGATAGACGTAACTCAGTTTCCTGTCCTTTAGGCGTACGGGTTTTTAAACGGCCATCTTGCGGTTTGCGTTTTTCTGCCACATTCATGCGGCCTAAAATTTTAATGCGTGAAATCACGGCAGTCAGGGTATTGGCCGGCATTTTATAAATGGTATGTAATACCCCATCAATACGGAAACGCACCTTGCCGGTATCTTTACGGGGTTCCAGATGAATATCACTGGCACCCTGTTCAAAGGCAAACTGCAACACCCAATCCACCAGCTTGACAATATGTTGATCATTGGCATCCGGGTTTTGCGTATCGCCCAGTTGCAATAGTGCTTCTACGCCTTTGTTATCACGGTCATAAGCACTGTTTTTTTGCGATGAATTAACCGCCCGGCTCACCTGATAATATTCCACCAGATAGCGCTGCAACTGATCCGGACTGAGCAGTACACGCTGAATTTTTTTCGGGGCAATACTATGTTCAAGATTGGCCACCCATTCCGTTTTAAACGGTTGATCGGTGGCGATCAGGACTTTGTCCGGCTGTATTTCAACGGCCAGAATTTTATTACGCACAGCAAATTCTTGCGACATGATATTGGTCAAAGCACCAACATCGGCCTTCAAGGGATCAATAATATAAAAAGGAATCTTGGCTTTGTCTGCAATCCACTGGCACAAGCGGTTTAAGGTTAAGGTCGATTGCGGATGCGCCTGATCGACCAGATTAAAATGTGCGATCCACTGCAAGGGATGCCATTTCAGTTGCTCACGTTGACGGTGTGTGGTTTGGATCAGCAGCTTGTTACGTTCGGTAATACGTCCGTCTTTTTGTAGTTGTTCCAGACACCAAGATGTATCCATTTCAAAATTAAACTTCATTGTTATATGCCCCAAAACATTCACACACTATAACAAACTAAAGATCATCCCGCTTCAGTCCGTTGTTAGAAAAAGATATCCCCATATCTTTTTCTAAACTGATTTATACAACCGTTTACTGCAAAATAAACTATAGCTGTTTTTCATCAGCATTATGCTTTTACTTTCGGACATTTATAGCCAATAATGCCGAATATGCTGTTTAATTCAGCAGCTGAATATGCATAACCCGATAACTGGATTTTCCCTGTGAATAATATGCTGAATCTGCCCCTTCAAAGTACATCATTTCAAGCCTTGCTGATGATTATGGCAGCAGCATTGGGCTGTGGCTTGCTGATTGGTCTGGAACGTGAACGTAGCAAGCAACGTGAAAATCAGCATAGCTTTGCCGGGGTTCGCTCATTCGCAATCTGCGCTTTACTGGGTGCCTTGTGTTTTGCTTTTGGCGATATCTTTGGCGTGATTGGTGCGCTGATTGTAGGGGGTATCGGTATTTTCTCCCTGAAGAACCAGCTGCAAGATCCCGGGGTGACCACCGAACTGGCTTTTGTCATGACTTATTTCATTGGTGCGCTGTGTGTGTGGAATATTACGCTGGCTGCCAGTCTCTCTGTGATACTGACCTTCATTTTAATGATGAAACAGTCCATGCACGGGATTGCTGGAAAATGGATTACCGGGGCAGAACTTAAAGATGGTGTATTTTTACTGGCCCTAATCTTAATCGCTTTACCGCTGACCCCTGATACGCCTTTATGGGGCAACGTGCTTAATCCGCATATTATTTTAAAACTGCTCACCCTGATTCTTGTCGTGCAAGCATTGGCACACATTGCCAAACGTTTACTTTCAAGTAAGAAAGCTCTCATACTTTCTGCAATTGCTTCCGGATTTGTTTCCAGTACAGCAATGATTGCACATTTAGGTATACAAGTACGCAATGAAGAAGCCGATGCCCGATCCAATGCCGGTGCAGCACTGATGTCATGTATATCCACTTTGGTACTTTTATTGATTGTGGTAGGAGGAGTCTCCTTAATCTGGCTAAAGCTGCTGATATTTCCCTCGCTCATTGCAATCAGCATTTTAGCACTGTGCGCTTACTGGCTTTTACGTAAAGCAGGGCCTGTCGAAGAAACAGAACCTGTAGATAGTGCCATGTTTAGCCTAAAGGAAGCAGCGATTATTGCAGGGACATTAACGGTCATTCAGGCGGGTGTGCATGGCTTGGAACTTTTACTGGGTGATTCCGGTTTAATTGCAGGTACACTGCTGGCTTCACTGTTTGAAATTCATGCCGCTGCGGCCGCTGTAGTTGTTCAAGGTGAACCTGAAAATAGCAGTTTACTCTATGCAATGATGTTAGGTCTGGGTGCTCATGCCGTTTCTAAATGCATTAATGCAGCCATAAGCGGAGGATTAAAATTTGCACTTTATTTTGCACCTATACAAATTCTGCATATGGCTGTTTTGATCGGTGTACTTTGGTGGCTGGTACAGCGTTAAGCAGAAAGCTCAACAATTTCCATGACTGTAATGCACTCTACCTCCACCCTGAAACTGATATCAAAATCGGCAAACTTCATTTTATAAATCCGCTCCGCATCATTTTGATAAGCCGGCCTTGGATCGAGCGATAAAACCTGTTCCAGTTCACTCACAATTTGACTATTTAACCTACGGCCTTTCATTAAATCTTGCTTTTGCTGTTCGGCATTTTCTGTCCAGATCACAGAATGTCGTTCAGGTTCATCCTGTGCATAACCACTTTGCGCCGTAACTACAGCATCTGAATATTGGATATAAGGTTTAATATCCACAATCGGCGTGCCATCCAGAAGATCGCTCCCTGTCACATACACACGTACAGACTTGCCAACTTTTTTCACTGTCTTCAGGTGGACAACGGATAGACCTATCGGTGATGGACGGTACATACTGCGTGTTGCAAATACCCCGATTTTTGTATTTCCCCCCAGACGCGGTGGACGAACTTGTGGTCTAAATTTTTGACTTTCTTGCTGATTTTTATTTTCATGAAACTGCCACAACAGCCAGAGATGACTAAATTCATCAATCCCTTCAAAAGCAGACAAATCATTATAAGGTTCAACCATTTCAATATAGGACTCAACCTGTACCAGATTGGGTTGGCGTGGAATGCCAAATTTTTCTTTATAGGGCGATCTCATATACCCGATTATTGGCATTTTAAGCTCAGTCATAATCACTTTTTCTGATAAGTTCAATTAAATATATTCAGTTTATCGAGAATGTTTTTAGATTAGAATAGTAAGCTGTTCTAATTTGATAACTTATTGAGACCTTTAATGGCTGCTTTCAACGTCGAAAAGATTACTCACGTCCACCACTGGAATGACACTTTATTCTCTTTTAAAACAACTCGTGATACTGCATTACGTTTTAAAAACGGACAATTTGTGATGATCGGTCTTGAAGTGAATGGTAAGCCTTTAATGCGCGCTTATTCAATTGCAAGTGCTAACTACGAAGAAGAACTCGAGTTTTTCTCTATTAAAGTTCCAGATGGCCCTTTAACTTCTATTCTGCAAAAAGTAAAAGTGGGTGACGAAATTCTGGTTTCTAAAAAACCTACAGGTACTTTGGTTCTGGACGATTTGAACCCGGGTAAAAACTTGTACCTTCTTTCTTCTGGTACTGGTCTTGCTCCATTCCTGTCTGTAATTCGTGACCCTGAAACTTACGAACGTTTCGAAAAAATCATCGTGGTTCACGGTACACGTTTCATCTCAGAATTGGCATACCAAGATTTGATTCTCAACGAAATTCCAAACCATGAATTCTTTGGTGAGTTAGGTGCTAAAGAAAAACTGGTGTATTACCCAACTGTAACTCGTGAAGAGTTCCATACTCAAGGTCGTGTAACCACTGCCATTGAATCTGGTCAATTATTCGAAAAAATCGGTCTGCCACGTTTCAACCCGGAAACTGACCGTGCCATGCTTTGCGGTAGCCCGGCATTCCTTGATGACGTAGCTGCTCTTCTTGATCAGCATGGTCTAAAAGAATCTCCACGTATGGGCGTTTTAGGCGACTACGTAATTGAACGTGCATTCGTTGAAAAATAAGATGCTTTAAATCATAAAAAACCGGGCTAAAAAGCCCGGTTTTTTCATTTTTTCATTTAATTACTCAGATGCATGTACAAAAGGCTTATTCTCTTTGCGCTCTTGTAAAGATTTTTGAATGACTTGATATCCTGCCGTTAAACCTAAACTTGCCATAATTAAAGCGACGACAATATCAGGCCACATGCTCCCTGTACCAAACACACCGACGGCAGCCAAAATCACCGCGACATTACCAATGGCATCATTACGGCTACACAGCCAGACCGACTGCATATTTGAATCACCATCACGAAAGGCATATAAAATCACTGCCGCAGTGACATTGGCAATTAAAGCAAGCAGACCAATTGCCCCCATAGTCATGGCTTCAGGCGGAATACCTTGTAGATAGGCATAAATAGTTTTACCCATAACCACGAAACCAAACAGCGCCATGGTCACGCCTTTTAACAACGCCACCGTAGCACGCCAGTATAGGCTTGCACCCAATACGGCAAGTGAGATGCCATAATTCACCGCATCCCCAAAGAAATCGAGGGAATCTGCCCACAGTGCCGATGAATGGGCATATGCTCCCCCAATCAATTCCACGATGAACATCACAATATTAATAATGAGCGCAATCCACAAAGCAGTCCGAAATTTACTATGTGGCTTTTGCGGTGCAGGTTCATGACTGCAACTACATGCCATTTTTCACCACCTCTATGACTTTATTTAAAACCTTGTTTGTATTATTGTTATTCAAAACTATGGAGCAACTCCAAGGTCAAGTATGAATACACCTAAATATTATTTAATTAAAGAATTAGCCAATAAAACCCAGCTCAGCACTGACACGATCCGTTTTTATGAGAAGAAAAATCTGCTCCAATCCAGCTTTCGTGGCGACAATAATTATCGCTATTATGATGAAAATACATTCAAACGACTGATGTTTATTAAACGCTGTCGCACGCTCGATATTTCACTCAGCGAGATTGAAGCATTGCTTGAACTAGAACAGCAGCCCTCCCAAAGCTGCCATGCAGTGAATCAGCTAATTGAACAACATATTAAACAAGTCACTGATAAAATTATAGAATTACAAAAATTTCAACAACAGCTCATCCGGCTACGCGCCTCTTGCAGTAGCACCAAAACCATTGACAGTTGCCAGATTTTAAAACAACTTGAAGCCGAAAATAAGGAAATATCCAACTAATTTACTGGGTTGAATCTAATTTTTAAATCCATACAATTAAGCCATATTTTTAATATGCCTTTAATTTTGTCATGAGCATTACTCACGTTACAGAACTTCTTTCACCTGCCGGCTCACTAAAAAACATGCGCTATGCTTTTGCCTATGGTGCAGATGCGGTATATGCAGGTCAGCCACGTTATAGTTTACGTGTGCGTAACAATGCTTTCGATCATGACAATCTGGCCATTGGTATTGCCGAGGCCCATGCCGTAGGTAAAAAGTTTTATGTGGTGGTGAATATCCAGCCGCATAACTCCAAGTTAAAAAACTTCATTCGTGACCTGGAACCTGTGGTTGCCATGAATCCGGATGCGCTGATCATGTCCGACCCAGGCTTAATCATGATGGTGCGTGAACATTTTCCAGACATGCCGGTACATCTGTCTGTACAAGCCAATGCTGTCAACTGGGCAACAGTCAAATTCTGGAAAAACATGGGACTCACTCGTGTCATTCTGTCACGTGAACTTTCTATCGAAGAAATTGAAGAAATTAAAAATAATGTTCCTGACATGGAAATTGAAGTTTTCGTGCATGGTGCATTATGTATGGCTTATTCCGGTCGTTGCTTACTTTCTGGCTATATGAATAAACGTGATGCTAATCAAGGCGCCTGCACCAATGCCTGTCGCTGGGACTACAAAATTCACGAAGCAGCTGAAGATGAAACTGGAGATGTGATTCCAGTTCAACAAATTGAAGAATCATCATCATGCTGCAAAAACAAAGATGCCGATGAGCAACACGCCCTAGAACAACACCAATTTGGCGAACCGGTTTTATTACAACGCAATGAAGAAGACATGTTTGCTGCTGAAGAAGACGAACATGGCACTTACTTCATGAACTCTAAAGACTTACGTGCAGTACAGCATGTCGACCGTTTAACCAAAATGGGTATTCATTCCTTAAAAATTGAAGGTCGTACCAAATCATATTTCTACTGCGCACGTACTGCACAGATTTACCGTAAAGCGATTGATGATGCGCTAGAGGGCAAACCGTTTGATCCATCCCTGATGACTCAGCTGGAAGGCCTGGCGAATCGTGGTTATACGGAAGGTTTCCTGCGTCGTCATGTACATACTGAATATCAAAATTATGAAACCGGTTCATCGCGTTTTGACCACCAGCAGTTTGTCGGTGAAGTGTTAGAGCGTAACGGTGACTACATCAAGATTGATGTGAAAAACCGTTTTGTAGTGGGTGACTCGCTTGAGCTGATGACCACTTCAGGCAATATCACTTTTACTTTAACAGAAATGAAAGATAAAAAAGGTAATCTGATTGAGGATGCCAAAGGTTCAGGCCATATCGTGGATATTCCTGTCCCTGCCGATGTTGACATGAACTATGCCCTGTTGATTCGCAACTTACCGAATTCAACAGCAGACATCTCGGCTTCATCTTTAGCGTACCAAGCTGTTTGAGTATCCATACAACATGGCTCTATTGATTACTGACAAATGTATCAACTGCGATATGTGTTTGCCTGAATGTCCGAATGAGGCCATTTATGAGGGTGACAAGGTGTATGAAATTGATGTGAAGCGCTGTACAGAATGTGTCGGCTTTTATGAGCACCAAACCTGTGTAGCCGTGTGTCCAATTGAGTGCATTATTCCTCATCCTGAACATATGGAGACGCAAGAACAGTTGATGCAGAAGTTTAAGGACTTGAATTTATTCAAATCTTAAAAAAATCTTTGGAGATGGCATTAAAATTGCTTAATTAAATACAACAAGTTTGGGGAAAGAACAATAAAAAAGGCAAAACAAAAAATGCAGAAGAACAGAATAACCATGGAAATGGTCATAATAAAAAAAGGAACCCAGAGTTAGCATGCTGAGTTCCTATAAACAGGGTAAAACAAAAACTTGGGGAACTAAAGCCAAAGTGTCTATGTCAATGTACATAGCCACTTTGGCTTTTTTAGTTACTGTCCCGAACGGATAATGTAATCAAAGGCAGATAGAGATGCTTTCGCACCTTCACCTGTAGCAATAATAATCTGCTTGTACGGCACGGTGGTACAGTCACCGGCAGCAAACACGCCTTTGACATTGGTTTCGTTGCGTTCGTTAATCACGATCTCGCCACGATTGGTCAGTTCAACAGCGGTTTCTTTCAGGAAATCCGTGTTTGGCAACAAACCGATCTGTACAAAAATTCCCGCCAGTTCAATCGTATGTTCTTCATCCGTTGTACGGTCCTTGTATTTCAGTGCAGTGACCTGTGAACCGTCACCGACTACTTCAGTCGACAGCGCATTCTTGATCACGGTGGTATTTGGCAAGCTGTTAAGCTTGTCTTGAAGCACCTGATCGGCACGCAGTTTGGTATCAAACTCCACCAAAGTTACATGCTCTACAATCCCGGCCAGGTCAATCGCCGCTTCAACACCCGAGTTACCTCCACCAATCACCGCAACGCGTTTGCCCTTGAACAGTGGACCATCACAGTGCGGACAGTATGCTACACCACGGGTTTTGTATTCCTGTTCACCCGGAACGTTCATCTCTCTCCAGCGTGCACCAGTCGATAAAATGATGGTTTTCGATTCTAACTTCGCCCCATTTTCCAGAGTGACTTCAACTAAACCGTTGGCCGTTTCATCCGCACCTTTGATGTTGGATACACGTTGCAGGTTCATAATGTCCACACCATACTCACGTACATGCGCTTCCATTTCGGCGGCAAATTTCGGACCCTGGGTTTTCTGCACGGAAGTGAAGTTTTCAATGTCCATGGTATCCATGACCTGACCGCCCATGCGCTCTGCCACAATTCCGGTTTTAATGCCTTTACGCGCGGCATAGATCGCTGCGGTGTTACCTGCAGGGCCGCCACCAATCACCAGCACATCAAAGGCGTCTTTGGCATTTAACTTTGCAGCATCTTTGGCTGCAGAATTGCTGTCCAGTTTGGCAATGATCTCTTCCAGCGTCATGCGGCCCTGACCGATGTGGGCGTTGTCCTGGAACACCATTGGTACCGCCATGATCTTGCGCTGTTCCACTTCATCCTGGAAAAATGCGCCATCAATCATGGTGGCCGTGGTGCCCGGGTTATAGATCGCAATTAAGTTTAGGGCTTGTACCACGTCCGGACAGTTATGGCAGCTGAGCGAGACAAACACCTCAAAATCAGCCGTTAAATTTAAACCCTTAATCTGTGCTAGGACTTCATCTGACACTTTTGGGGCATAACCTGACACTTGTAGCAAAGCTAGGATCAAAGAAGTAAATTCATGTCCCATCGGCAAACCGGCAAAGAAGACACGCGGTTCTTCACCTTGTTTTGCCACCCCAAAGCTTGGGGCACGTTTATTTGTACCGTCGAAGCGTACAGTCACTAAATCAGATAAAGCTGCAACTTCAGTCACCAGTTCTTTAATCTTGTCAGACTTATCTGAAGTGTCTAAAGTCGCGACCAGTTCAATCGGGCTTTCCAGACGTTCCAATAATGTTTTAAGTTGTGCTGAAGTATTTTGGTCTAACATGGCTAACGTCTCCAAGGGAGTAAATGCTTATTTAATAAAGCTATAGTAGGCTAAATATTTAAATAGGTAAAACAGTTTGTTTTTATAATTACAATCGAAATATCAAATCAAATGGATTTTATCCTGCTTTGGTGTATCCTGCCCTTAAGAATGACTAAAATCATCTGACTAAAAGAAGGTATCACAAAAATAATAAAAGCCCTTCTCGGGCTTTTGTATTGCATCATTTCAGTTGCATACGTTGCTCAACCCTGAATATTCGCCTTTTTAAATGCTGCGACAGCAGCAATAGAATTGCACTTAACATTCCGAAAAGTATGGAAGCAGCAATAATCAAAATTTGCACCACTGAACTCATCTGCTCTGCCTGAGTCACCTGTCTGGAAACAATTTTTGCCATTGGCGTTAGACTTTGCCCATAAAGCTGATGCTGCATGGTCCAAAGCTGTTCAGGCTTAAAACCATATTCAAAAAAATCAGGATCTGTTTTTTCCGCTTTCACTAAAGCTAGAACTTGTGGAATAGCGGAATCCTTATCTATCGGTTGATGTAGTAACGCTGTCTGCGCCAGCAGATAAGCTTTGACTGGTTCATCGACTTCACTACGCTGTAAATATTGTGCCAGCTCGCTTTGCTGAATATTTTTATCATAGTGAATCGCTTCCCTATAGGCATCATTCTCTTCATTATTTAAATCATATTGCAGACAGGTCAGACCTGACCACAGCATAATAAAAGCAATGATCCAGCCCACAAACTTCAAAATAAAAGACTGAAAACGGACATAGAAAAAGCGGATTTTTTTTAGAAAATGAATGACAAAAAATGCGCCCATAAAAGAAACAAGCAGCTTTAGAATCAGCCAGCCAAACCATGACAACAGGTTGCTAAAATAATCACGATGCTGGCCAAGTTCAGCAAGGTTTGCATCTACACTGAGCGGTATATGCAATTGCTTCAGTTCCGTGGTAATACCGAAAAAACTATAGACAAAATCATGCTGTAGAAAAAAAGCCACCACTGAAGCAAGGAAAATAGTGCTGCTGGTGATCGCCCATAACATCACATTGCGTTGACGCTTCTTCAGCATCACCACACCATTTTCAATCTGTTGCGAATTCACAGCATATTCATCCAAGGGAGGCAAACGCTTTCTCCTAAAAGTGCTGACATTAAACTTAAACAAAGGGTTAAGATTTATTCATTCCACTACTACTTGATTCTATAACCAGATGATTCAGATTTTCCTGCAAGGCACGTAAACGCGTTGTCGCTTCAGCACGTTTTTGCATTCCCTCTTTTTGTACCTGAATCACGTCATTCACTGTTTTAATGAGGGTATTCTGCACATGTTCAAGCGTTTCGATATCAATCACTGAACGTTGATTGGCTTTGGCCGTAGCCACCGAATTTTGATGCAGCAAGTCGGCATTACGGCGTAACAGATCATTGGTGGCATCATCTATACTATTCGCCAGCTGGACACTGTTTTTCTGTTCATGCAGGGAAATAGCTAAGCTGATCTGGTTTTTCCATGCCGGTAAGGTAATGTTTTTAATGGCATAAAACTTATCCACCAGCATCAGGTTATTGGACTGAATAATCCGGATCATCGGCAAGGTTTGCATGGCAGACTGCTGTAAAACCTGTAAATCACTGACCCGTTTTTCCAGATTATTGGCCAGATGATTCAGGTCATAGACCTTTTGTACCGTAGGCTGATCTTGGGTTTTGGCCGTTAAATGTGCGATTTGCTGTTGAATTTCCTGCTCTTTTAATTTCCCCGCTGCAATATAGATACCCAGCTGTCTGTATTCCTCCTGCACACCCTGAAACATTTTATCCAAAGTGTCCACACGGGTTTTCAAGCCCGACTGGGACGTTTCAATTTCTTTGACCAGTACATCAATCTGTTCTTTGGTGCTATTAAAATGCTGATTAAAGCTCTGCTTGGCCCCTTTCATTTTACTGATCAGGCCACCCAGGAAACTGGAACTCTTTTTCTGGTTTAAAATACTGCTGCTATTCAACTGCTGGGCAACCTGCACTACCTGATTCAGTTTTTGACCGGTCGTATCCAGGTCTTTATTTTGTACCAGATTCAGCAGTTCATCGGTATAACTCGAAGTCTTTGTGGCAATATTTTTGCCATATTCTGCCACTGCGGTATGGTTCATTGCAGCCAGTTCTTTATGGGCATTCATCACTTCATTAAAGTCTGAATGCTGCAAACCCATTTCTTGTAAATTCAGTTGCTGAAATTTTTGCTGAACCATATCAGTGTTCACTTCAACAGGAAGATCTTTGTGTTCAAAATCGGTCATGCTTCACCTGAATAGTCTGTTTAATGTATAGGTTTCTCGAGTGATTTTCTTAAAGTATGAATTAAATTCTCTCTACTATGATCCAGCTTTTCCAGTTCAATGTGTGAACTGCTTTGGTTACTTTGTTTAACATGATATTGCCAGGCAGGAATCAATACTTGCTGTGCTTCTTTAAAACGGTCCAGCAAAGTTAAAGAAAGCTGCTGCGATAATTGCATCTGTGTAATTGCAATATCATTACTGGCTTGTAGCGTTTGTAATGAATTGATTTTCTTTGACAATCTTTCTGAAAAATTATCCAGAGGATGTATGTTCTTAACGAAATTTGGATATTCCAGCAAAAATTCTTGTGCAGCCCGAATGTATTTCGCCATTTGCTCACGATGCCCGATTAACTGCTGGAAACGTGCCTGCGACTTTTGTATCTCAATCTGCAATTTTTGACTTAAATGATTGGCCCGATTGAGCAGTTGATCCAGATTTTTATAATACTCAACCTGCCCAGAACCATATTCCAGATCAATCCCCAGCCACTTTTGCAGCGCATTAAACTTGCGCGTTTTTAAGTATTTTTTTGAATCGGCCAACGCCTGAATCAGCTGTTCTATGGTGCTACTTAATTGCTGGGTCAGATGTGGATCGACACCACTTAATAACACTGACTGAGCCTGAATGACTGAATCGGCATAATGATTCAGACGATATTGATCCTGAAGCAAAGGGACCAAATCATTACGCTGAATGGAAAGCAGTTCAGTCCGATTTACTTCAATATCAGCCAAATTAACAAGTACATCTATCTGGGACATAATATTGGAAACTCAACAAAATCATTTTTATAGTACGACTTTTGTATAAAAGATCATGTAGTGTTTTGCAATTTTTCCGTACCTCCATCAGAGATGTGGCTAAAAGCTAAAATAGGGTTTGGCAATCCGTCGGAAAAACAATCTGCTCTGTACTCATAATAAATTTATTATTCAAATGTTTATAAAATAAAAGACACTTTCAGGTCATTTTTAGCGCGTGTTTTTATCGGATTATCCAAGATTTGATAGTTGAATTCTTTATTCTATGCTTCAGCGAATACAGGAGTATTCAGCGGCAATGAAAATTCAAATAAAAAATCGATTTCATGGATCTGAATCGGAGAATAATGAGATGAAAAACAAAAATCTTTTCCTCAAATGGAGTGTAAATGCGTTATTTGCATCAATCGCATTCACATCCCTGAATAGCCATGCCACGACATCTTCAATGCCTGCCCCGGCGAATAGCCAACAGGTATTTTTTGTGGGCAATAACTGGGATGGAACGGTAACCGTCATTCGTCCATCGGGTGATTTTAGTAAAATCGGTGTGATCAACATGGTTCCTGATCGCAAAGAGCGTTTGACGGAAATCCACCTCAATCCAATTAAACTGATTGCCTATACTTACATTCAGTCCACTGCTGGAGAAGGTCATGATCAGCTGGTGGATGATATGTATTCCACACCAGATGGCAAATCTGTGGTGGCATCACGCCCAAGTTTTGCCGATGTAGTGTCGATTAATATTGCGACGGGTAAAATCAACTGGCGTACTCCTGTAGAAGGCTTCCGTGCCGATCATATGGCAGTTTCTCCTGATGGTCAGCGCTTAGCGGTATCGGCATCTTCAGGCAATGTGGTTCAGGTGCTGGATATCAATACCGGTAAAGAATTGGGACGCTTTGCAACTGGCGACAAACCACATGAAAATATTTTCTTTAACGGTGGCACAAAAATTCTAAACTCAGCCATTGGTAATGTGGAAACATCCATGGATGCCGCATGGCAAGATTTCACCAAAGGGAAACGACTCCTTACCATTGCCGATGCCAATACCTTTAAAGTCCTCAAAACCATTGATTTCCGTCCAGCACTCGATGCAGTTGGCCGTAAAGATCTGTCCAATTCTGTACGTCCGATAGTCCTGAGTAATGATGAAAGTAAAATTTATGCCCAAGTTTCATTTTTTAATGGCTTGATCGAATATGACCTGAATCAGAATAAAGTGACTCGCATTGGTCAACTCCCAGGTAGTTCGACTATTCCGTCTGACCGGACCAAATATGTAAATGACTCGCGTCATCATGGATTATCAATTAGTGCTGATGGTGAAAAACTATGTGTCGCCGGAACCATGGATGACTATGCAACCATTGTCAACCGCTCAACCCTGAAAGCCGGAAAGCTGATTGCTGCAGGCAAGCCTTATTGGGCAACACAAAGTCCAGATGGGAAAAGCTGTGTAATTTCTGAAAGTGCGGCTGATGTGGTTACCGTGATTGATTTCGCAACGGGTGAAAAAGTACTGAGTGTTCCTGTTGGAAATCACCCACAACGGGTTCGTATCGGTTATGCACCTGCGGGCTGGTCTACCCCTTAACTGTTTAATTTATAAATCGTACAGGCCTGATCTGAAGATTGGGTCTGTTTTCATTTAAATGCATGAATAGGATTTCCGGCATGGATCGCAGCATAAAATTTGGTCTTATCATTGGTTTTATGGTGACCCTATCACTCTTCGTGGTGGTTTATATATTTAAACCGCTTTCCTCTCCACCGGTAGATATAGCAAAAGCAAAACCCACTCCAGCTCTTGTAGTAGCTCCTGTTGAAAAAAAAGTTATATCTACCACACCCGTTCAAACAGATACCGTATCGGTGCCAAATCAGACAGCATTACTTCAACAACGCGACCAGCTATATAAAAATTTTGCAGCCATTAGCGACGCTTTAAGTCATGGACAGCAGCCCGATTTACGTCAGGTGAGCCAAATGTTGGAACAGCAAAAACAGCTGGTCAGAACAGGCACGATTGCTGCGAATGAAGCTATTTCATATTGCCAGTTTTTAAGGCAGATTTTACCGGCAATGGAACGTCAGATTGACCAAAATATTATAGAGTTAGAACAGCTTAAGCGTAGTGCTATACAAAAATTACAGTCGTGATGATAAATAACATTAATGAACTTCTTTCATCAGCACCTTTTATTTCTTCCTATGAAGAGAGAAAAATAAAGACGATTTATCAAGTATGGAAAAATTTAATATAGTCTGAAACATTAAAATATGTTGCCTTATCTATTTCGTCCAATATTAATAAATAGTGTACTCGTCCAATCATTTTTGCAGCTCAGGTGTCAATCCTCTTAATTCTTGACAAAATTTTTCAAAGGCTTTGCTAAATAGATGATCATTTACAACTTTCGCACATTTAGCAAAGGAAAGCCCAAGACCCTACAATCCAATTTATTCTAAACTTGAGGGAACTACCAATCCCAATACATCAAGATTTTCACCTTTGATATTTTGATCTAATTACTTTCTCAGCCAATGTGCTTACAATGCATTTTTCATTCTTATTAAGTTCTAAAAATTGATTATCTAAAGCATGATAAAAAATGAAAACCGCCTTAACCAATCTCTTTCAAACAATCCCGACACACCTTGATTTCTTTGTCATCAACCGTGTAGTCAACTTCAGTAGCACCATGCAGGCCAAATAAACACATTAAGAATTGGAGCATAATTTTTTCCAAAAAAAAGTCCCATGCGAGGGATGCATAGGACCAAAACCAGAGAAACTACAGCGTTTCAATTTGTTGGCGCATTCTAAATATGTATTTAAAATATATGAATATCAAAAACTACCAAAATTTATAAAAGATGAAATTTTATAAATAAAAACCAGAGTATTTTTATGCCTTAGTTTTTATACATATTCTAGATAAAGAAAAGCCCCGACATATTAATGACGAGGCTTATATGTCGTAATACTTTCGACAAAAGATAAAAATCTTCAATAAAAAAGCCTGCTTAACTCTCCAAAATTAAACAGGCTTAATTGCGCCAATACCTTAGAATTTTTGGAGTTATTATTTGTTTTCAGTGAATATAAGATTAAATTATTTCAGCATTGTGAAAATAAAAAAATATGATTATTAATTTAATTAATCGCATTTTTTTTGATCAGTGATTACTTCACTTCTTTCAAGCAATAACGGCATAACTTAATTTCTTTACCATCAATCGTGTATTCAATTTCAGTCGCATCATGAAGACCAAATAAACGCCTTAAGAAACAATGAAGCATTACTTTTCTCCATGCAAAAAAAAGCCCACACATGGAAAGACTATGTGGGCTTATAAACTAAGGATCTTGAAAGACCATTAGCAGTTTCTATTGACTATTTTGTACACTATTCAAGTAACATTCAGTGGCGGAATATACCAAAAATTAAAATATTACTAATTTAATCAAAATTTTAGAAAGACTTGATTAATAATATATTAAATATTAAAAAACCCGCTTAATCTGGGGATGTGATTAAGCAGGTGAAGTCTTTGATAACCATTTTATTATTTTTATTAATGCTGTGCTCTCTTGATGTAGTTAAAAATTATCACTCTAAAGCAAATTACAAAGTATAAAAAATATGCATAAATAGTTTCTGTTCGGTTACTTTAAGTTATTTTTGATTTTTGTTAGACAATAATAATTATTAAAATCTAATCTGGGTGCCCTGATATTGCTTACACAAAAAACATTTCTCAGGGCATTAAAAACGCTCACATTGCTGTGAGCAGTTATGGTGCTTCTCGTCTTTCCGAGTGTCAGTCGTTTTTCCCAGCTAGGCGATATATAACTTCGTCTAACCTGATAAAAAATTACCCGGTATTTGCTATTTAATCAATCAGTTTATTTCGTAATTTTTTGATAAATATCACGTTTATTTCACAGCTGATCTGATTTTGAATTGATCACCACAGAAGTTCTATGCTGTGGTCCATAGCGACTCACAATCACACCAACCTAACATGCATGATCTGCTTTACTTGCTTTCATTCTAAGTTTTGTTTGAGTTGTCACACCCGTGCGAGGTTTTTACTCTAAGGCATGTTCTGCTAAGCGACACCAAAGCAGGTTTAAGCCACCACGGCTATGGCGTAAACCACACGTTCTTGGCTTAGGTATTTTCATGACGTAAATTCCAAAAATCTTGGTCTAAATTTATCTGCAATATCGGTAAAAAGTAGCAATTATAAAAAAGATAGTGCAGATAACGGTGAACATTCCTCAAGACAATAAAAAAGGGTTTTCAGCTACTGATTTCGCTTAACACCCTTGTAACATAACGTTTGGAATCTTGATAGGGATATCCTTTACCGAACACATTTTTAAAATTTTGATTTTTATATATTTTTTAATTAAAAAATTCAGTGATACACGTGGTGATATAAGAAATTGAGCACTGTTCGTCTCGATATCCATGCAAGTTGAGCAACTTCATTCTGAGTTAAGTTTTTATTGAGACGTGCACGTTTGAGCCTATCACCTAAGGCCTCAGCAATTGAAACAGGGAAATCATTGCGATGAAATTGCATATCTTTGATGACATTCATAAGACCTTTACAAAGATATGCGATTTCCTTTTGTTGATGTAAATTTGGCGTTACATGTGGTTAAGTACATTAATTTGTACATAATCAGCAAAAAGTAGCTTTAAGTGCAAAATATTGCACTTACCACACAGAGTACATACTAAATAATTTTGAAATTTTGTGGCTCCACCTAGAGCTTTAATTGCAAATGAACCAACATTTAAACCACTTTCGATTTCCTTGCCTGATTTTTTAGCATGACGACCTGCTTTATCTAGGCCTTCCTTGTAGTTACCGAGTTTAACTACCATATCTAATGTCAGACGAGAGGTGGCGTGATGGATATTCTAGAAATTGCAAAAGACTTTGCTGAGGACTTGGCACCGCATGTAACCAGTCAAACTGGCACAGTCAGAACACTTACAGCTGAGCAAGTATCTGCACTTTATTATATCGCTGTTGATTTTTGGATGCGGAATGATGAGCCAAATGTGAAATTGCCTTTTGAAGTTTTGCAGAGTTTGCGGGAGATGCCATAATGGGAGTTTTTCAAATCACCGTACATGGTGAAGCACCTCAGCTATTTGTAGGCTCTGAGGTAGGCGGTGCAAAGATCGTATCGATTAAGGATGTAAGCCCTAAATTAGTATCAGCTTCTGAATTGGCTCAACAATATGGAATTAGTGTTGATGCGGTCCGTGATTGATGTGCTGAGATCAATAAAGGTACTCGAGGAAAATGTCTTTATGATCCAGAACAGGCGAACTTGATTTTAACGGCTAGGCCTGTGGCTAAACGTGGGCGCAGTAGAAAAAATTAATTATTTTTTGATAAAGGGGTAAAACATGGAAAAAAAGCCATATAGGACTGTTGGCATAGTAGCCACAATCATCGTCGCAATTATTCTGGCTTTAATTATTATACCTGCAAGCTTTACGCGCATCACTGATGCAGATGTTGGTATTCGTCAAACGTTCAGCGGTGAAATTGAAGATACCGTACTGGGGCAAGGATTACATCAAACCGTGGTCGGTGATGTAATCAAAGTATCAAAGCGAAATCTTGTACTTAATGTTGAATCTCAACCCATTGTAGTCGAAAAGATTCCAATGCAAGATTTTCAATTAAAAGTGAATTACGGGATTGTGCCATCAAATGCTGCAATCGCTTATAAGACCGAAAAAGCACAGCACATTATTACAGATGATGGTGATGTATATTTGCTAGGTCAATATGTACAATACGTTGCAAACTCGGCAATCAATGATGTTGTGAGTAAATATAAAGCTTTAGCTGTAAATGACAATCGAGCGGTCATAGAGACTGAAATAAAGAACAGTATTAATACTAAATTAAAAGCTCAAGGCAAAGATAAGTTTGTCAAAGTTAATGAAATTAATATTTTAAAAGTTTCACCACCTAAATCTATTTTAGATTCATCATTAGCAATTGTTAATTCTCAAAATGCTTTAAAGACAAAGAAAAATGAATTAGAAACTGCACGTGTTGAAACTGAAATAAAAAAAGTTTTAGCAGAAAATGCATCTGAAAAATATGTAGATCTACTACGTGCAGAAGCCGAAAAAACTAAAGCTGAAGCATTGCTCAAAGCTGCTGAAAAAGGAACACTGAATACTATGGTAATTGTTCCAGACAAATTCACTGGTGTAGGTCAATTAAAATAATGAAAAAGCCCTCTTATGAGGGCTTTTTCAAGCATCCATCATATCTGCAATATCTTCAACATCTGGGTTGTAGTAAGTATTCACCAAAACTTTAATATTTTATGTCCTGTCACCTTGGCCAGAACTTCCACTGGTAATTTTTGGTTATTCACGAACCGAGTAATCGCTTCATGGCGTGTGTCATGGAAATGTATGTCCGATAGCCCTACTTTCGCTTTACGGCGTTCCCACATCAACCTGAAAGCATTCTCATTCTGTGGAATCAACTTATCACCATCATGATCAATCAGATCCAACAAAACTAAAGCCTTTTTAGTCAGTGGCACATTACGAGCATCGCCATTTCTAAGGCAAATAAAAATGCCCAGGCAACATAATGCTCTGGCAATGTTGGCACCTGCCCTTGCTGGTAACCTAAACCTTCCAGAATTAAATCAATTTCATCATCACGAATACGGCGATTACGAGCTTTAGGCTTTGCTGGTTTCTTAAACCCATCCATGGGTTTGTCTCAAGCAGAAATAGTTCCTTTACGGCATAACTGAATACAGATGAGTAAAGAGCGATTTCGCGGAGCACTGTATAGCCCCAACCTATTTTAGGCGTTGATTTCGCCAGGCTGTTAAATGCTTTGGTGTGATGTCATGAATAGACATATCTGCCAGTGCACCAAATTTCTCATCAAAAGGACCTAATTGTTCTTTCACGTATTTAGATCTACGAAGCTTTCGCCCATGCTCATCATAATACTTATGAAAAAGTGTCTTGAATGGGTAATGCTGTTTTATACCCTGGTCTTCCGCAAGCTTATTAGCTTTTGCCTCAAGTAATTTTTGCGCGGCCCATTGCTCGCATTCTTTTACGGTATCTCTAGTTGCTGAATATGTTTTTCCAGCAATCATTATTTTAATTCTATAGCTTTCACCGCGCTTGATCGGTTTGGGCATTTTCATGGTCTATAACTCTATATTCTTGGTCTAATCTTGGTCTAAATTTAACGACATTATCGGCAAAAAATAGCGATTTTAAAGATAGTGCTGTTAAGGGTAGACTTTATTCAAGACAACAAAAAAGGGTTTTAAGCTACTGATTTCGCTTAAAACCCTTATAACATAACGTTTGGAATCTTGGTAGGTATAAGCAGACTCGAACTGCTGACCTCTACGATGTCAACGTAGCGCTCTAACCAACTGAGCTATACACCTAAGTGGTTTGAATCATATTCACTTTTATTTTTTAAGACAAGTGCTTTCTATTATTTTTTAAAGTATTTGAACATGTTTTAAGCATTTTCCTAAATTGCTTTATTTGCTGATGATTTTGCATTAAAGAATAGTGCTGTTGCTGATAATATTGTGCTGTTTGAGTAAATATCTGTTGCTGATCCTGTTCTGCCCGTTCAGCCAAACGAAGCATCCAGCTATAAAAAGTTTCTGCAGGCTGCTTGCGCAAGCTGAGTTCCAATTGTTTGGAAAATTGTTGAATGGCACGCTCATAAGCTGAAACCGACCGACTGTTTCGATAAAAAATCCAGATAAAATAAACCACCACCACCAGCAGAATACTCAATAACATGATGATACTGCTGGCATAAGCATTTTTAATACCCAGCTTGGACAACCAGCCTTGCTGCTTTTCGGCATCATAGCCCACCACCTTGCTTTGCCATTGATAACTCGCATAGTCACTCCAGATTCGCAGGTTTTTCATCACTGCAAACTGGCGATATCTCCATTTCTGTTCTTTATTGCCCAAAATACTGCGATCACTTTCAATATAATTTTGCATTCCCCCATCTATGCGTTGTGGTGCAATAATCGCTGTAGGATCGATTCTTTGCCATTTTCCATGCAATAAGACTTCGGTCCATGCATGTGCATCGAGCTGTCGCACCTCCCAGCTGGCTCGATCAGGAGCAAGTTGTCCACCCTGATAACCCACTACTACACGTGCAGGTATGCCGACATAACGCATAAGCAAAGCAAAACTTGAGGCATAATGTTCGCAAAAACCACGACGTGATTGAAACAGGAATTCATCTATCCGGTTTTCTCCCAGCAAGCCGGGATTCAAGGTGTAAGCAAAACCATTATTTTTATACCACTGCAAAATATTGCTGACATAGCGTTCAGGTTGCTGTCCACTCCGCTTGAACATCTCGAATGCAAACTGGCGTGATTGCTCATCCAAGCGCTCTGGAATTTTAGTATTGATCTGTTGCAAAAATCCTGTTTTATATAAAGTCTGTTCTTGCGACTGAGCATTGCCCAGCCATCGCAATGCAATCGGCTGATTCTGCAAAATTTGTCGTACCGGCGTAATACGGCCATCCTGTTTTAACTGATAGTGCTGCTGTAATGGTCGTGATTGTTCGAGTCCCATCACCCACATCACATGAGGATCAGCAGCTAAATACTGATAATTAAAACTGTATTTTCCGTTCTTTAGATTTTGAATTTCGATCGGTTTTTCATTGACCAAGCTACTGGTCCAGGTTTTACCGTCATACTGGTCTAAAACCATTGCTCGCCAATATAAATCATCACGGCTGGGCAGTTGATTCATATCGCCAATAATTCGAAATGCCAGACTGGTCGACTGTGACAACTCGGCAATATCCCCTGGTGACATGCTGTCACTCATCCCGGTAACACTTTTTTGTACCGGAATCGGAATTGCCCAAAGCGGCGGCAAACGGGGGAAAAATACAAACAGCAAGATAAAAAAAGGCAAAGCCAGAATCAGGAATTTACCTACATGCTTGGCATCAGTTTGCAATGCGCCAGATGAATTTTGTAACTGTCTAAATTCATGGGTCTGTAAACGATACAGGCCGATCAGGCAGCTGAGTAAACAGAGCAGCACCATCAGCGCCATCCAGATGGACTGGCTAAACAGGAAGGAGCTGGCACTGACAAACATGGCAAAATTAAACAGGATAATGACATCGCGTTTATTTTTGCTTTCTAAGGCTTTGGCAAATAAAAAAGTCGATAAAATGGCAACACCGGCTTCTATACCAATAAAAGTTTGATAGTTAAAATAAATTGCAGCCAAGGCAACTAAAGTCAGCACAAAGGTCCACATTCTGGATAAAGCCTTGGACTGATCTTTTAAGCTATAAAATAAAAAAAAGATAATCAGGGCAAAAATAAGGCTCAATAGCAGCGGATTAAACACAACCTGTGCCAGAAGTATCAATGACAGGGTCATCAGTATCGAGGTTCTGATCTGTGTATCAATCATCATTTAAGCCTGTGCCAAAAGTTTTTTAGCCTGTAATAACTGGCTATTACCCAAACCTGCAGCCAGTTCAGCTTGCGGCAAAAAAACTGCATATGCACACTGCATTTGCTCACATTGTTCAATTAAGCCCATCATGAGGCTCAGTTTTTCTTCATGTTGAGTACTCGGCATATTCTGATAATTAATTTCAATATTCGGCTGCTCATTGTGCTGTTCAAAGACTTTGATATATAAACCTTGGCCGCGTGCTGCCTGCTTCCATGATACGGCTTGCAAGCTATCTCCAGCCTTGAAATTACGCAGTTCACGGAATTCATCCATATCCGGTTCAAAACTGTGCTGATGCTGCTTGTTTTCCGCATTATAAAAGGCAGCTTTAGGTGCCACCCACGAATATTCTTTCAAGTAAAAATAGGTCCAGGCCCGCACCAGCCCAAAAGGATAAACTGAATAGACCTGAAGAGTTGGATAATCAAACCTCCCTCTTTTTTCAGTAAAAAAAGATAAGGTCATGTTTTGCCTCAATTCGGAAATGAATATTTTTTCCAGATGCTGACCGGTTTTAACCCACAAATAACGTGGCTGCTTCTGCGCTTGCTGGAAATGGAGTTGCAAATCCAGCTGATGCCCCACCTGTCCAACTTCATTGACTGAAATCTCAACCTTGAGCCCATGCAGCTGCTTAAAAGTTAAATAAAAGCTGATACATAAAATGGCACTGACCAGAAAACAGAAACCCAGAATCAGGTTATTAGCATAATTTACCCCGGCAATGAAGGTCAGCAAGATCAACACCAGATACAGGTATCCCTGCTGATAGATAAAAATCAGAATGTCTTTTTGCGAGAGCTGTTTGATTTTTTTAAACTGGAAGCGTTTCGCCAACCATTTTTGCCAAGGCTTGGTCAAAGGTGTAGTCAACTCAATCACCCTTTAGCTGATATTAACTTGCTGCATCAGCTGCAAGGTTTCTGCTTCGCTTAAGCCTATACGATGCGACACCACGGCAGTAAACACCGCTTGCACGTCATCTGGAGTCACATAACTACGCTGTTCAATAAAGGCATGCGCTTGAGCAGCTTTTTTCAAAGCCAATAATCCACGGGTCGATAAACCATGCGGGCTTTTACGGGTCTCAGCAGCCAGATCCAGCAGATAATCCAGCACTGCATCGGCAATATAAACCTGCGTCACCAGCTGCTGGATCGTCAAAACTTCATCTTCATTAAAGACATGTTGCAAGGTTGAAATCAAGGCATAGCGGGAATCTTGCTGTAATAGCAGTTTTTCTGCAGAACGTGATGGATAGCCCAGTGACAAACGCATCAAAAAACGGTCGAGCTGCGATTCGGGCAGGCTATAGGTTCCACTTTGGAACAGCGGGTTTTGGGTAGCAATGACCCAGAACGGTTGCGGCAAATCATAACGCACCCCATCTACCGTCACCAGACCTTCTTCCATGGCTTCCAGTAAAGCACTTTGTGTTTTGGGACTGCAGCGGTTAATTTCATCAGCCAGCAAGATTTGAGTGAAAATGGGTCCACGCTTAAACTCAAACTGATGCTCTTTTTGATTAAACATGTTCACCCCAATCACATCACTGGCGAGCATGTCATTGGTAAACTGAATACGCTGAAACTTTAATCCGGCAATATGCGACAAGGCACTGGACAAGGTGGTTTTACCCAGCCCCGGTAAATCCTCAAACAGCACATGTCCACCGGATAGCAAACAACATAAAGCCAGTTTGGTTTGCTGTTCTTTATCCAAAATAATGTGATTGATTTGAGTCAAGAATGCCTGAATTTTTGCAGCATAAGATTCCACCTGAAAATTCAGCTCTTGTTGCGCTAGCGTGAGTTCCTGTTTTTGAACTTTATTCATACCCCAAATCACACTCTTTCCCCAATAAAAAACGGTGCATGATTAACATACACCGTTTTCCGGTTTTTCCAAATAAATCAGAAGATTTCAGACAAAGATATCTTCAGGCTAGCAGGGACATTTTTTCATTCCACCGCTTGCGCTTGGATAACGTGCATCCACGCAGTGACGGTAAAATGTTTTTGCATCCATCGGCACCAAGTCCGGATGATTCTTTTCCATATGCTCCAAATAGGTCTGATAATCCGGAACCCCCACCATCAAGCGAAAGCTTTGCTGTAGACGTTGCCAAATCAATTGAATGGTTTTAATGCCATTCAACATCAAAAACTTTTTCGGTTGAGCCAATACCGTAAACTTAATGATTTTACCCAAGGCCAGTTTTTGGCGAATTTGATCTTTTAAACTCATTTCACCTCTCCTGCCACTTCATTTGAGCTAATCTCATCACTGTAAATGGCTTCAGATTCGTGCACAGTCGGATTTGGATTTGCCAATGCACGGCGAATGACACCAATCGCAGCAAACAGCATCACAACTGCCACAATCATGAAGAAACCGCACAGTACCGCATTAATCTGATTAGAGAACACAATCGTTTGCATTTCAGCAATGTCTTTGGCTGGCTTTAAGATTTCTCCACGAGCAATGGCATCAGAGAAACGGTTGGCCTGTGCCAGAAAACCAATTTTCGGATTTTCATGGAAGATTTTTTGCCAGCCAGCAGTCATACAGGTAATGAACAGGAAAATGGTAGGAACAATCGTGATCCATACATATTTTTCTTTCTTCATTTTAAACAGAATGACTGTACCTAAAATCAGTGCCATAGCTGCCAGCATTTGGTTACCAATACCGAATAGTGGCCATAAACTATTAATCCCGCCCAGTGGATCAATCACACCTTGATAAACGAAGAAACCCCAGCCTGCAACAGCGACTGCGGTACCCAACAAGTTACCAAAGAAATTATGCGATTGTTTCACCGCAGGAATTACAATACCGACAGTATCCTGAACCATGAAACGGCAAGCACGTGTACCGGCATCTACCGCTGTTAAAATAAACAATGCTTCAAACAGAATGGCAAAGTGATACCAGAACGCCATCATGGAACGGTTATTGAAAATTTCCGTAATAATGTGCGCCATACCAATGGCAAATGTTGGAGCACCACCGGTACGCGATAGAATTGAACTCTCACCTACTTCCTGAGCAAGCAGGGTCAAGGCTTCAGGTGTCACCACAAAGCCCAAAGTACGCACCGCTTCTGCCGCGCTTTCCACCGTTGTACCGAGTACCGCAGCAGGTGCATTGATGGCAAAATATACACCTGGTTCAAGAATGGTGGCACAAATCATTGCCATGACCGCAACGAAAGATTCCATCAACATGCCACCATAACCGATCACACGAATATCCACTTCGTTATTAACCAGTTTAGGTGTCGTACCTGAAGAAACCAGGGCATGGAAACCGGAAATGGCACCGCAGGCAATGGTAATGAACAGGAACGGGAACATCGAACCGGCAAAGACAGGACCTGTACCATCCACGAAATGCGTTACCGCCGGCATTTTCATTTCAGGCAATGCCACCATAATGCCCACGGCCAGACCGGCAATCACGCCAATCTTCAAGAAGGTAGACAAGTAATCACGTGGAGCTAGCAACAGCCAGACCGGTAATGCAGAAGCAATGAAACCATAAGTGATCAGACACCAGGTCAACTGCGTACCTGAAAGGGTAAAGATGGGCCCCCAGTACGGATCAGCTGCCACATTACCGCCATAGACAATCGCCAGCATCATCAGCACAAAACCGATGATTGAAACCTCGGCAATTTTTCCCGGACGGATATAACGCATATATACGCCCATGAACAAGGCGATTGGAATAGTGGCTGAAATGGTGAATACACCCCATGGACTGTTGGTTAGGGCTTTCACCACCACCAAGGCAAGCACAGCAAGAATAATGATCATGACGCCTAATGCACCTAGCATCACAATAATACCGGCAAAAGAACCAAGCTCCTGCTTTGCCATTTCACCCAGTGATCGTCCATCACGGCGGGTCGAAATAAACAGGACTAAAAAATCCTGCACAGCGCCTGCAAGTACAACACCGACCAGCAACCAGATGGTTCCTGGCAGGTAGCCCATTTGTGCCGCAAGAATTGGCCCGACTAAAGGCCCGGCACCGGCAATGGCTGCAAAGTGGTGTCCAAACAAGACATATTTATTGGTCGGCACATAATCCAGACCATCTGCCAGACGATGAGCGGGGGTTAAACGTCTGGCATTGAGTTCAAAAACTTTATTGGCAATAAATAAGCTATAGAAGCGATAAGCGATGCTATAGACACAGATGGCAGCTAAAACCAGCCAAACTGCATTGACATGCTCACCTCTGCTGATTGCAAGTATCCCAAAGGACACCGCACCTAGAACTGCCACCAGAAGCCACACTATTTTGGAAGTTATTGATAACTTCGGTTGAATCGTTTCCATGTAAAGCCCTCATATCTAATGCATAAATCAGCCTTCATTTTTTATTGTTCGGTATACTGCTGTTTTTTCCCTTGCGACTGTACTCCTCATATTTTGCTTTTCATCTAATACTTTGGCATAAAAAAAGGGATGATTTTGATCATCCCTTTCGATAATAGTCTATTTTAAAACCATTATGCACGTTCTAAATAGTCACCCGTACGAGTGTCTACACGAACGCTTTCTTCTTGCTGTACGAATAATGGTACACGAACAACAGCGCCAGTTTCGAGTTTAGCTGGCTTGCCGCCGCCGCCAGAAGTATCACCACGTACGCCTGGATCAGTTTCCACAATTTTCAATACCACGAAGTTAGGTGCACTTACTGTCAATGGAACGCCATTGAATAACATAATTGTACAAAGTTCGTTAGAATCGTCTTTTAACCATTTTGCAGCATCACCCATTGCAGTTTTGTCTGCAGTAATCTGTTCAAAAGTTTCAGGATCCATGAAGTTCCACATTTCACCATCGTTGTACAAGTAGTTCATTTCTACTTCTACGATGTCCGCTGCTTCTAAAGAGTCACCCGATTTAAAAGTTTTTTCTAAAACTTTACCTGTTTTAAGGTTACGAAGTTTTACACGGTTGAATGCTTGACCTTTACCAGGTTTTACATATTCATTTTCCATGATTGAACATGGGTTGCCGTCAAGCATTACTTTAAGGCCTTGCTTAAAGTCATTTGTAGAATAATTGGCCATGAAAGGCTCGCTCCAAACTTACTAACTTAAATCTATTAATGCTAGACTAGCATTATTTTTAACATCTGGCATGATAAACTATTTGTATCAAGAGCAAAACTGGCAATCTCAACTGAGTGACCTGATTACGGACCCTTTAGAGTTGCTTGAAACACTTCAGCTCTCGCCTGATCAATTATTATCAGGGGCAATCTTGGCTTCTGAAAAGTTTAAGTTGCGTGTTCCCCGTGCGTTCGTCGGAAAAATGAGCATTGGTGACCCGCTTGACCCTTTGCTGTTACAAGTATTGCCCCATCATCTGGAACTTGAAGATCATCCTGGTTTTGTAACCGATCCTTTAGGTGAGGAACAGGCCAATCAACAGCCAGGCGTATTACATAAATATAAATCGCGTTTTTTACTCACCTTAACCGGAGCTTGTGCAGTTCATTGTCGTTACTGTTTCCGCCGCCATTTTCCTTATCAAGAAAACCTGCCAAAAAACGAAGATTGGCTAAATATTAAACAATATATTCAAAATCAACCAGATATAAACGAAGTTATTTTGAGCGGTGGTGACCCGCTTACCCTGTCAAATCGAAAACTTGCCCTGTGGATTGAACGTCTTGAGTCCATGCCGCAAATTAAATTTTTGAGAATTCATTCACGGGTTCCGATCGTAATCCCCAACCGTGTCGATGAAGAGCTGATTTCCTTATTAAAAAACAGTAGGCTGCGCATTATTCTAGTGGTACACTCAAATCATGCCGCTGAGCTGGACGAGTTTACCTGTTCCAAACTTTCAGCGTTGGTTCAACATCAAATTACCGTGCTGAATCAGGCAGTTTTATTAAAAGGGGTTAATAATTCTGCGCAGCCGTTAGTGGACTTAAGTTATCGTCTGTTTGAAGCGGGCGTGATGCCATACTATTTACATGTATTAGACAAAGTAAAAGGTGCCCATCATTTTGACTTAAGTCCTGAAGAAATTAATCTGATATATAAAGAGGTTTTAGAGAACCTGCCGGGATATTTGGTTCCTAAACTCGTTAGGGAAATAGCGGGCGAAAAAAATAAAACACCGCTTTTTGGGGTTTCAACTTTTTGAGTTAATAATAACGATGCTTATGAGTAATTCAGATATCTTCCAAACACCAACAGAGTTAAAGTTGGAAAAATTAAGCTTCTGCCCAACCAATGCAAAAGGCTTACAAGACTGGGTATGCAATTTATCCATTCTTCAATTGGGGAATTCGTCCAAAGAACTTTTCAATGCCTTGCTGGAAATATCAGAACTTAAATGTCCGGAAATGTTGCGTTTTGACTTGATTCAAATCCTGCATCCTACCCTGGATAATGTTTTAGGCAGCCTGGAAAAGCATTTTTTCAATCAGGGGCTGATGAGTAATGACCGCAGCGACCAGATCATTGAGCTAGCGATGCTTCTACGTAGTCATTTTGCCAAAATTTATATCGATATTTCAAAACGCTGCAACACCCAGCTCAGCATGCAAAAGTTTTCTCTATTTGCATTCAACCAAAAGAAGAGTTTGCAAACGGCCAGAATTGTTTCTACTTATTATGCTTTGCAGCAATTGTCTTTATTGCTTTATCAACAACATCTGCTCTATAGCACGCCTTTATTTGGACAATGGTTAATTGCACATCAACTGATTGAATGTGCAATTAAAAATAATTTTTATCAAACCAATATCAATCAGATTTTAGACACGCAGCATCCTTTACAAACCGTTGCTCAGGCTTATTCACAACTGGTGTTGCTGGAAATTCTGAATACCCATCAAATTCGGCCTTCTGAAATGCAGGGCTTATATTTATGCAGTTTTGACTGGGCCAAACTGGTTAATGTATTACCCAAAGAAACTTCGCTTTCTCGCTATATTGTCGATATCAATAAAGACTATCCACCTGTTTTTAATATCAATCAGGCCAGTCTTTACAAACCGACTATCTATATTTCAACACAAAATTTATTAGATCATCTGTCTGAAACCCAAACCAAAAAGTCTGGTTATTTATCACGTAATGAAAAGCTATTTTTAACCCCGGCACTGCACTTTCATATTCACAACCTGCTTACCAGTAATACTGAACGCCTTCATGAACGTTATGAATATTCTGCACAATTACAAATCTGTTTTAGTCTTTTGGTGGCACACTTTTACCTCTCTAATGGCAAAAACTTTCATGAAACTCTGGATTTAGATATCAATTATCAATTCCATAATGAAAGCAGCTTTATTAATTCGATGAATTCGAATATCCCGGCCGAAATTACCACAGCAAAAACTTTAGATCGTGAAGCCAAACAGATTTATTCTGCAGAAGTTCTGGACATCAGTGTCAATGGTTACAGAATTAAATGGAATGGCTCTGCACCTTCGAATTTGAAAACTGGTGAATTTATTTTAATTCAGGAAAATACCCATAGCCCATGGCGTGGCGGTGTGATCCGCTGGATCAAGCAGTCAACAGCCAAAAGCCTGGAACTGGGACTAGAAGTCTTGGCACAAGATTTATTCCCTTGTGCTGTCATGATCAAAACAGATCGTCATAGCAATAATTACCAGCCTGCCCTAATCGTTCAGTCTAGCCAAGTTGATGAGGTATCCACCAGCCTGATCGTGTCTGGTTCACATATGTTTAGGGAAAAACAAACTATTCATTTACGCCTAGGACGAGAAGAAATAAAAATTTATCTCACCAAAGCACAAATCATTACACAAAGTTTTATCCGTTTTGAGTTCGAATTACTGAATGAGCAACAAGAAAACTTGATCAACAACTTTATTAATAAGCAAACGAATGAAGTCAAGAATCACGATTTATGGGAAGCATTAAAGTGAGAAATCCATTATTGTCTAAAAAGTTAAAACGTACTGAAACACGTTTACTCATTATCGATGATAATCAAATACGTTTTAACCAAATTCGTGACCTTTTAACATCCAGTGAACATTTAGTACATGCAACCTTGCTGGATGATTTACAAAACTTCGAAAAGCAATTACATCACACTTGGGATCTGGTTATTTTTGGTCGTGCTTATGACTTAAAATATGAACAGGCGTTAAGCTTAATCCGCCTGTCCAAGCAACCAAACCTTCCAATGATCCTGCTCAAACCTGATGATTATCAGGCCGATCAATACGCAGGTTATATTCGTAAAGGGATTTATGACATTCTTAATCTGGATTATCCAGATCGTTTTTATATTGGTCTTTTACGTGCCCTTTCACTCAGTCGTTTGCTGCTGACACAACAACATTTAATGGAAGAGCTAGAAACAGCTCAAACCCAGGCCCAGTCTTTAGTTCAAGAGAGCAACAAAGCGATTGCACTGATTCAGGAAGGTATTCATGTCCAGGCGAACCCTGAATATTTAGCACTTTTTGGTCTTAATAATGAAGATCAGATTGTTGGACTTCCCTTACTCGACCTACTTCAGCCTAAAGATTTAAATGACTTTAAGTTACGTTTTAAAAAAATTTCACAAGGTCAGTTTGATTTAGGGCGTTTTGAAATCAACAGCTTAAATCATCAAATATCTGTTCCAAACCCGCTTAAAGTTGAGTTTTTACCTTCTACGAATGAAGAAGATGCCGTACAAATTACGATTGATATTGAATCCTCACCATCAGCTCAGCCTACATCTACAACAGCCGATGCTCCAAGGTCCAATACCTATCAGCTGATTAATCGTACAATCACTCAACAACCTTCAGATATTAATGCCCTCGTGGTATTTTCCCTGGCTTCTTGTCCTGATAATATTTTTAAAGAGGAGTGGGATACACTCAAAAATTATTCCACTAATATCAAGGATTTTTTAAAAGAGCAAACTCATGCTCCCTTATTTCAAACAAGTTTTGGTATTTATGTGGGCTTGTTCCAAGCCGAATCTAAAGCCAAATTAGAGTCCAAACTTATTGGTTTAAGTTCATTAACTAAACCGCAATTATTGTCAATTGATCACACATCCTATCCGCTAAATCTCAGAATTGGCTATACACTGCTCGATACTGAAATACGTGATGAAAAACATTTTGAACAATTTATTGCTACAGCTTACAAGACTGCTTTACCGGAAAATCAGCCGACTCCTGCACTTGAATTAGAAACACCGTTAAACATTCCAAGCATTGAGCTACAGCAACCCGAAATTAAGGCAGTACCTAGTTCACCTGAAGCAGCCCTACTCAGAGCCTTGCAACAAAGCTTGGATCGCGGTGAAATTCACCTTAAATATCAGCAACTTTACGATAAGCAAGACACTAATTTATATACTTATGAAGTCACCAGCGGTTTTATTTATGAAAATGCCTGGAAAGATCTGGCTGGCTTAAGAGAACTTGCAGACGATCCTGAGTTATCCATTAAACTGGATCGCTGGATATTAGTGGAATCATGTAAACAACTGCATAATTTCATTACTCAATATCCTGAAGCAAAATTAATTGTGAATTTGAATAAAGCTGTACTATTACACGACCGAAGCTTCCCTGAATTCATTTCCAAACTCATTACCATTGTCCGCAGTAAATTGAAGCATCCATTAGTTTTACAATTTTCAGAAGAAGATATTAGTCAAAATATCTCAGATGCTCAAAAGTATATTGCCCAGTTACGTCAATTTGGCGCTGAAGTTTCCCTCAGAGACTTTGGTAATAGCATTTATAGCGAGTCGATGCTACGTCAACTTGATGTAAATTGTTTAACTTTACATCAGAATTTGACCAAAATGCTGCAAACAGAAAAATCGACGCAAGAATTACAGGAAAAGCTGAGTGCCTTCCAGGAAATTAAAGCTAGCGAAATCATGCTGCGCGATCTCAATGACATGACTCTGTTTGCAAATGCATGGAACGTGGATGCTCGTTTTATTCAGGGCGATTATTTCCAGAAAAAACTGGATCATTTGATTGATGTACAAGACCAATAGGTCTTGTACAAGGTCTGTAATTGAGTCATTGATGAAATAACGGACATAAAAAAACGGGCAAGAAGCCCGTTTTTTTCATTTTGGGTATTAACGTTTGATAGAACGTGACATACCTGCAAAACGTTGTTTGAATTTGTCGATACGGCCGCCAGTGTCCACATTCTTTTGTTTACCAGTATAGAATGGGTGGCATGCTGAACATACATCTAGGTAAATTGTTTCTTTACCAAGCGCTGAACGAGTTTCGATTACGTTACCACATGAACAAGTAGCAACTAATTTTTCATATTTTGGGTGAATATCGGCGCGCATCGTCGATTACTCCTAAGTTAAGAAAGGCTTATGCTGTCATCGCAATTGATCACTCTCATGATTCATGAGGAATAAGCTTGATCCAGGAAAAAGCCAGACCAACACCACAACAGACCATTCTTTTGGCCCACCGAGACGGATACCGTCAGAGCTAAGCACAACAAGTGGGCGCAATTATACGGGAAAAAATAACAGATAGCGAATTATTCTTTACCCTCTTCTATCTCTTTAAACTCATCTACAGGATGTTTTGACCAGTAATTGGCAATGACTCCACAGACCATAAGCTGAACTTGATGAAAAATCATAATTGGCAACACAATCATGCCCAAAGGCTGCCCAATAAACAGGATTTGCGCCATTGGAACACCACTGGCCAGTGTTTTTTTCGAACTACAAAAGAACATGGCAATTTGATCTTCTCGGTTAAAACCCAGCCATTTTGGAATATATAAAGCCAGTAACATGATGATAGTCAAAAAGACTGAACAGACCACGGTCAAAGCTAGCAACGTTTGCAAGCTCACTTCTTGCCACAAACCGGCAACCACTGCCCCACTAAATGCCCCATACACCACCATTAAAATAGTGCCCTGATCAAAGGCTTTAACTATACCTGGCTTTTTCAGCATCAAAGGATAAACATATGGTCGCAGGATTTGCCCTAAAATAAACGGCACAAGTAATAACAAGGTGATTTGAACAATCGAGGAAGTTGGATCAAAACCATGCTGTGACTGACCTAGAATAAAGAAACTGACCAATACCGGGGTAATAAACATACCGACGATATTGGAAAATGAAGCACTACACACTGCACTGGCGACATTGCCTTTTGCTACCGAAGTAAACGCAATGGAAGATTGCACGGTAGAGGGCAAGAAGCACATAAACAGGAAGCCCCAATACAGTTCCTTACCTAATAGAGGTAACAGAATGGGTTGTGCAAGTAATCCAAGGATCGGAAATAATGCAAAAGTAAATGTAAAAACCACCACATGAAACTTCCAGTGCATGATGCCTTGCATCACCGCTTCTCGGGACAGTTTTGCTCCATGTAAAAAAAACAGGATTGCAATGGCAATGCTGGTTAAAATTCCAAAAACATCTGCAGCTCCGCCTGCTACTGGAGCTATACTGGCCAAAATTACCATCACTACCAGCAAAATGGTAAAGCGGTCTAATGCCAACAGTTTTAACATTATTACGTCCTGTAAATGACAGCCAATAAAAAACCCAATAAGTGATTTTATCTTGCGGTAAAGTTTCATCTTACTGGGCTGAATAAATAAAGCCAGTGTTTCAACTTAATGTTGAATATTTAGTTTATCTATATCACTTTATGATGAGATTCCTGTCATCAATTCCTTTTATTTATCCTTATGGGGAAAAAATAAAAAGAGTGTCAATAATGAGCAAAGAAGTCTGTTAGTTATTTCTAGCATTGACATCTTGCTGAATCAGCTCGATTTTATAGCCGTCTGGATCTTCAACAAAAGCGATCACTGTAACACCACCCTTCATTGGACCCGCTTCACGCACCACCTTACCGCTACGTGCCTTGATCTCTTCACAAGCTTTATAGGCATCATCAACCGCAATCGCAATATGGCCATAGCCATTGCCCAGCTCATAACTTTCTGTGTCCCAGTTATGCGTCAATTCCAGTACGGTATGGTTTTCTTCATCACCATAGCCAACAAAAGCCAGAGTGAATCGACCTTCTTCATAATCGCGTTTACGAAGCAAAGTCATACCGAGTACTTCAGTATAGAACTTTAAAGATTGTTCCAGATTGCCTACACGTAACATGGTATGCAGCATGCGCATGATTCTGTTTCCTATGTTTTCCATTTTTATAGACACTATAGGGATTCAGCGTGGAAAATTCAATTTAGCAATCTGGCAGTTGATATCATTTATTGTTCCACGTCCCCATTATTATTAAATTTTTAAATCAATGCTCTGTTTAGTTTAACAGTACAGCACACCCTAATGATGGAGTCTTTACTTAGGCTATTTTAAAAATAAGACTGAACCTTTGCAGCAATTTTTAGCCAAAGAAAAACCCATTTCATCCTCAAGACAAAATGGGTTTTTCATTCATTTTTTAAAAATTTGAGCTTAATTGGACTGTTGCTGATGTTCACGCAACAGCTTCGCCACCCAGACCACCAAGATTAAAATTGGAATGCCAATCAGTGTGGTCATGAGGAAGAAATTTGGATAACCGATATTGGTCACAATGGTTCCTGAATAGCCGCCTAAAATCTTCGGCGTTAAAGTCATCAGCGAACTGAAAATGGCATATTGTACTGCAGTGAAAGATACACTGGTTAAACTGGACAAAAATGCGATGAATGCTGCACCTGCCAATCCCGATGCCAGGTTATCGACAATAATGGCAAAATATAACCACAGCGAACTATAAGGTTTAATCACCTTACCGCTAATTTCAACATCGTCAACCGATTGAACATCGATTGCCGCTAAAGGCTGTACATCAATATCCAGATCTTTGGCTGTAGTTGAGTTCATATCGACCGTATAGCGATGCTGTGCGCTTAAAGTGGCTTTGTCATGATCCACCACTTCAGCCACAAGCTGTTTTGATGCTGAATTTACCAGGCTTTCTGCTGGAATAGCGGTGCTAAATACACCTGTTTTGTCCAGATTGGCATCAAATTTTTGACCGTCCAAACTTAGGACAATTTTTTGTGTTTCATTCAAGGGTTGCCCAACATACTGGCCCCGTACCACCAGACTGTTCTGTTGTTCATTTGAAGCAATAACATTATCGCTGGTCACCGGCAGAATTTGCATCATGCCTGATTGAGCACCTTTCTGTTGCGCATCCTGTTTTAAATAGGGAACTGTGCTCACTACTGAGGGTTGTGTATCATTTTGATATTGCACTTGAACCTGTACTGCATTGGCTTGTGCCAAAACCTGACTCGGCACTTTCAGTTTCCAGTAACCCACTTCATCCGACTGAACCTGATACTTGTGCTGACCTACCATGACTTGAACATCATGAGTCGGCTGACCAGATTTCACCAAGCCAATAAAAATCAGGTTAGTTGAACTGGCCAGCACTGCACCGACAAACATCAGTTTCATAATGTTCATACGCTGTGCCAGCAAGCCACCCAAGAAACCACCGACCAAGCTGAAAATCACCCCATAGATTTTTACCGCTTCCGCAATCTGCTCTTTGCTAAAGTTTAAATCCTGATAGAACACATTGGAGATGACCCCGGCAATAATGTCTGAGATGCGATAGAAACCGATGAGCAATAACAGAACCAAAGCCAGCTTTAAGCCATAGCGTCTAAAGAAATCGACAATCGGGCTGATCCAGGTTTCCATAGCCATTTGCTTGTTGACCGCACCCATTTTGACCAGTAATGAGCCAACTAATACGGCTACCGCAGCAGATCCAATAAAACGTAAGCTTTCAAAGCAAAACAACAATAATGAATCGGTAATTGCAAATTGTGTCTTAACAGATTCAGTTAAAGTTCCGGAAAAAATATAGCTCAGTACAAAGCCAATCACGGCAACAAAAAACACGGCCACCAGACGATAGTAATCACTACGCTTATAATCTTTATAAGTACGATCAACCTTTGGTTCACGAATCACTAAAGTGGTAATAATGCCCACCAGCATGACTGCCGCCATGACTAAATAAGTGATCTTCCAGGCACTATAAATATAGTTTCCCTTAGCCGTTCCAAGCGAGGCCGCAAGGAACAATGCACCTGCACCGGCCACAATCATCCCGATGCGATAACCTGCATTATAAGTCGAGGCAAGCACTGTCTGCATTTCAGTTTCTGCAAGTTCGATACGATAGGCATCAATCACAATATCCTGAGTCGCTGCTGAAAAACCGAGTAATATGGCTCCTGCTGCCATCTGATATAAATAGCCCTGACTGAGTGCTGGATTAGAAAAAGCCATCATACAAATGGCACTGATAATTAAAACTTGTGCAATCAGCAACCAGGCCCGACGTCGCCCCAGCTTTTGGGTCAAAAATGGCACCGGCAACTCGTCAATCAAAGGTGCCCAGACAAATTTGAATGAATAACCCAGGGCTGCCCAGCTAAAAAAGGTTACTGCGCTTTTTTCAATACCGGCTTCACCTAGCCATAAGGACAGACTGGAAAAGATCAAAAGAATGGGAATACCGGCTGAAAAGCCTAAAAACAGCATGATCAATGCACGACGATCGAGAAAAGCAGTAAAGGCAGATTTCCACCCTGTAGATTGTGTTGTCATTACGTTGTTTTTTTCTGCAAAACTGAATGCTGCTATTCAAACGCTTAATAAGTTCAGTTTCAACAATAATTGTGAAATCATTATTTTATTTTGTCGATAAAAACGACCTGCGCGCTTGAATTTTTCAACTAAACCTGTATACCTTAAAGCTCTATTGCAATATTTTAGTTTTGGATTTAAACAGTGCCCCAAAAACTCGATCAAATGAATTCTTCATTATCTGCAACAACTACAGTGACTCAACCAGACCCTCTACAAAGCAGTTTAATTTCAGCATTCGATCAACCGGAAATTCAAAACACACTAACCAAAACACAGCTTCAGCCCAAGCAACTGACGCATATTCCCAATCTTGAAAAAATTCCTGCGTCAACACGAAGAATCAAACCGCTCAATGACTTTCTTGGGCAAGATCGCGCACGTGCCTCGGTTGAAGCAGGCATCGCCTTGCCTTACTCGGGCTATAATATTTTTGCAGTCGGTACGGCAGGCTTAGGTAAACGCACCATGATCAAGCGTTTACTGCAACAGCATGCCAAGACCATGCAAACCCCGAATGACTGGGTCTATGTCAACAATTTCAAGTTCCCGCGTCAGCCGATCGCACTTGAACTGCCGCCAGGACAAGCACCTAAATTCCAGGCATTGCTGCATCAAACCTGGCAAACCATTTTAAAACAGCTGGAACGGCGCTTTACTGCGGAAACCTATCACAATCGTATTGAAATGATTCGCGAACAAACTGGCGATGAACAGCAATCGGCCTTGGTCGAATTGACCAAAGAAGGTGCAAACTTTGACTTAAAACTGATTTCGCAAGATGATGAACACTGTTTCGTGCCGGTTCATCTGAAAAACAATGAATATCAGGAAATGTCCAAAGAAGACATTAATGCCCTGGATAGCAAACAGCGCGCAGAAATTGCTGCAAACATTCGCTACATGAATAAAAAACTGGAGCGCTTGGGCCTACATTTAGGTGATCTGGAAGATGATGCACGCGATCAGGTCCAGCATCTCAACCGTGACATTGCTAAACAGGTGGTGATGCCGCGCATTGATCTGATTCAGAACAAATATCCCGATGTCGATGTCCTGACAGAATATCTGCAATATTATGCGGAAGATATTATCAATAATGTGGAAATTATCCTTGAGCAAGAAGAGGATGATTTTGCTCCAGGCATCTTCAGTCGCGTGCCTTCACGTTATCAGGCCAACATCATTGTTTCCTACAAACCCAATAGCGGTGCGCCGGTGATTTTTGAAGATTTCCCGACCCACTATAACTTGTTAGGACACGTGGAACAGCTTACTCAAAATGGGACCATCACCACCGATTTCACCCTGATTCGTCCGGGTTCACTACATCGGGCGAATGGCGGTTTTCTGATACTCGAAGCTGAACAACTGCTGGAACAGCCTTATGCATGGCAAGGTTTAAAACGTGCCCTGAAATCCGGAAAATTAAAGCTGTCCTCGCTGGAACATATGCTGACCTTAACCGGCAGCATCTCCATCGAACCACAAGCGATTCCATTAAATATTAAAGTGATTTTGCTTGCAGAACCTGAAATTTATTATGAAATTTTAGAACTGGAACCTGAACTTGGCAGCGTGTTTAAAATTCGTGCCGATTTCACCGATACATTACAACGTAATGACATTAACGAACAAGCCTATATGCAACTGATTGCAGACTATGTTCAGGCTGACAAACTGTTACCTTTTGACCGTTCTGCACTAGCTGCACTACTCACCGACTCAAGCCGTCAGGCGGAAGATCAAAGTTCATTGTCATTGCATGCCTTAACTTTGGGAGATCTGATCCGGGAAGCGCATCATCATGCAGCGCAAGCCGGTGATAAAACCGTCTCAGAAAAACATATCAATACCGCACTTGATCATCGCAAGTATCGACTAGGTTATTTACGTGAATTGTACTGGCAAGATTTAACGCGTGGCACGCAGTTAATCGAAACCAAAGGTCACCGTTTGGGTCAAATTAATGCCCTGTCGGTGATTCAGTATGCCGATGTCGAATTTGGCTTGCCTTCACGTTTGACTGCATCGGTCTATCAAGGTGGCGGTGACATTCTGGATATCGAACGTAGTGTCGAACTGGGCGGCTCACTGCATGCCAAAGGCATATTGCTGATGTCGAGTTTTCTGAAAGCGCATTTTGGTCGTGAACAGATGCTGCATTTTTCGGCTGCCCTGGCCTTTGAACAAAGTTATGGTCAAATCGACGGTGACAGCGCAACCGTAGCTGAGCTTTCTGCCCTTATTTCTGCCATTAGCCAGTTACCGATTGACCAGTCCTGGGCCATTACCGGCTCCATGAACCAGTTGGGTCAGGTTCAACCAATTGGGGGTGTCAATGCCAAAATTGAAGGTTTCTATGATGCCTGCAAGCTGCAAGGCTTAACGGGCAAACAGGGAGTAATTATTCCGCATCAAAATATGGAACACCTGATGTTACGTCATGATGTGATTGAAGCTGTAGCCAAAGGTCAGTTCCATATTCACGCCATTGAAACCATTGACCAGGCTCTAGAAATTTTAATGGCACGTCCTGTCGGCACACTGAATAAAAAAGGCCGTTACAGTAAAGGTTCCATTTATGCAGCAGTCATGGCGCAATTAGAATATTGGCAGGCGCTTGAAGATGGTGCTGAACTGGAAGAAGAACCGAAGAAAAAGAAAAAAAAGAAGAAAGACAAGAAAAAAACCAAAGGTGAAGCATCTACCAATCAAGCTGTAACCACTGCAACGGTTGAGCTGAAAGCCAATGAGCAAGACCCGCTCACAGAAAAAGCATGATTTTTTTCTGAGATATAAAAAAGCGCCTTAAAGGCGCTTTTTTTAATTCAACTTCACATCACTGAATTAAGCTTCAGGTGCCGGGCTGTACTGTTCGACCAAAGGTTTTAACTCACCTTTTTGGAACATATCCAGCATGATATCGCTACCACCGATCAATTCACCATTGATCCACAATTGTGGGAACGTAGGCCAGTTAGCAATTTTCGGTAAAGTTGCACGGATATCCGGGTTTTCCAAAATGTTGACATAAGCAAATGGACGACCAATTTGACTGAGTGCTTCTACTGCACGTGCAGAGAAACCACATTGTGGAAATTGTGGTGTACCTTTCATGTAAAGTAATACTGCATGTTTAGCAATTTGGTCACGAATTAACGCTTCAGTATCGCGTACTTGTTCAGTCATTGATAAATCCTCAACTAATCTGCATCGCATTATACCCAAAACTGGAGGAAACAGTATGTCTAAAGCAATAATTCCATTTTTATTTACATTTGGGCTTTTAATCTGTCCTGGATTTTGCTTATATAAACTTTTATTTTTCCCTCCTAACAGATAAGAGTTAGTCATGAATAACATTACCCTTGCTCCTGTGCAAACTGATCAACCATCTCATTTGATGCCGGTATTTGGCCGTCAGCCGATCAGCTTTGTCCGAGGACGAGGTTCTTATCTTTATACTGAAGACGGTACTGAATATTTAGATGCATTGACCGGTATTGCAGTATGTGGCTTGGGTCACTCACACCCTGCGGTAACTGAAGCAATTGCTGAACAGGCAGCTACCCTGATTCATACCAGCAACATTTTTGAAGTACCTTGGCAAACCGCTGCTGCACAGAAACTGGCTGAAGTTTCAGGTATGGAAGAAATTTTCTTCTCGAATAGTGGTGCAGAATCAAATGAAGGTGCAATTAAAATTGCGCGTAAATTTGGTCATATGCAAGGGGTAGCAACACCTAAAATCATTGTTGCAGATCATTCTTTCCACGGTCGTACTCTAGCGACCCTTTCAGCAACGGGTAACAAAAAGGTTCAGGAAGGTTTTGCGCCTTTGGTTGAAGGTTTTATCCGTGTGCCTTTCGGGGATATCGAAGCGATTGAAGAAGCTGCAATTCACCATCCAGATATCGTTGCGATTTTAGTTGAACCAATTCAAGGTGAAGGTGGTGTCAATACTGCACCTCAAGGTTTTAGCTACCTGGAAGAGATCCGTCAAATCTGTAATCAGCATAACTGGTTGATGATGCTGGACGAAGTTCAAACGGGTAATGGCCGTACCGGTAAATACTTTGCTTATCAGCACACCAATATTGTTCCAGATGTACTCACCACTGCCAAAGGGCTAGGCAATGGTTTCCCGATTGGTGCTGTGATGACTCAAGGCCGTGGCGTTGGTGTTTTAACTGCCGGCAACCATGGTTCAACTTATAGTGGTACTGCTCTGGGTTCACGTGTGGTTTATACGGTTATTGATACCATTCAAAAAGAACATCTGGTTGAAAATGCCGCAAAAATGGGAAGTTATATCGTTGAGCAGTTAACCCAGCAACTGGCTGATCAAAATATTAGCGTTCGTGGTTTCGGTCTGATGATTGGTATTGAGTTACCAAAAGCCTGTGGCGAATTGGTCAATGTGGCACGTGATGAATATCATTTAATTATCAATGTGACTGCAGGTTCTGTAATCCGTTTATTACCGCCACTCAACATTAGCCAACAACAGGCTGATCAGTTGATTGAACGTCTGGTTAAAATGATCAAGGCTTATTTAGCTTAAGCCTTCAATCCAGTCTAAAAAAGCCGCTAATCGCGGCTTTTTTATGCTTCATTTTTATGAAACTGCCTGGTAAATTCTTCCGCCGGGTAACTGGCTAAAGTATTGTTTTAATGCATCCAGACAACGATGAACCTTCATGGGTTGCTGATCTTTTTTTGCCGTGATGGCATATAAAGTGAAATTTTCCAGTTTCCACTCTGGTAAAACCTCCACCAGAGCACCATTCATTAAATCCTTTTGTACATCCAGATATAAAATTCGTGCAATACCATGCCCTTGCAAACATAATGATTTTGCAACCAGGACATTATTGGTACTTAAACGTGATTTCATTTCCAGATTCACTGTTTTATCTGACGCCGCATGTTGAAATGAAAAATGTTGATAATTTTTCATAATATTGATTGGAATCAGGTCATGATGGTTTAAATCTTCAGGCCGCGATACAGGCGCCGACTGATTCAAATAACTTGGAGAAGCCACCAACACCTGCTCTACCACAGCCAGAGGCATCACATTCAAATGATGATCTTCTATTTTTGGGCTCATGCGTAAAGCGATATCGATACGCCCTTCAAGTATATCAATATATTGATTATCGGCTTCTAAATGGACTGCTAAACCACGATGTGCCTGCATCCAGTGAGACAATGCAGGAATAACATGATTGGCACCAAGTTCCGGGGTTGTAGCAATGCGTAAATCCCCCACCAAGTCATCGCGTAACTCGTTGATACGGATTTTCCCACGCTCTGCAGCGGCAAGCATTTCTTGACAGCTGTGGAAAAAAGCCTGTCCAGCTTCAGTCAAATTCAATTTTCTTGTAGATCGATGTAGAAGTGTCACTTCCATTTCATTTTCTAAAGAACGAATTTGCTGACTCACGGCGCTGGTCGTGATTCCTAACTCACGTGCAGCACCGCTAAACGAGTTTTTTTCAACAACACAAGCAAACACACCCATTGCTCGAAGTTGATCTAACATAAATTTCCCTCTGAACTTATAATTACTTTATCTTTCCGATAAAAGCAACTCATTGTATTATACGGCGAAATTTATGTTTTGTATTTGTAAAATTTAATTTATTGGTAAAACGATGGTCGGATTGATAGGTTTACCATTTAAACGCACCTGAAACTCCAGCATAGTACGATTTGTACCCGTTGAACCCATTTCAGCAATTTTCTGCCCTGCTGTCACATTCTGGCCACTGCTCACATTCATTTTGCTGTTGTGGGCATAAGCGGTAATGTAGCCATCGATATGCTTGATCAGAACTAAATTGCCATATTCTTTCAAACCATCAGCCGCATAGACCACTTGACCATCAGCCGCAGCAAAAACCGCATCTCCAGTATTACCACCATAACGAATACCCTTTACATTTGCAGCCACATTAAAGTTTGCAATGACTGCGCCATTACTTGGTTTTACCCAGCGCAAAGCAGAGACTTTCGAAGATGCTACGGGGGCAGTCGCCGTGGTTGCAGGAACTGTAGTTTTAGCCGGTGTAGTCGGAAGTTGAACGGTTTGACGCTGAATCGGTGCGGCTTGGGTCACCGCTTGTGTAGTGGTGGTGCGACGTGAGCCTGAATCTTTTAAACGTAAAGATTGACCGACATAAATGCGATAGGGTGGCGCTATATCGTTCATATCGGCAACACTGGTATAAGACAGACCATAACGTGCAGCAATTCCGCTTAATGTATCTCCAGATCGAACCGTATAGTAATCCGGTGCAGCCGCATAACGTGTCGCATTATGAACTTGTGGTTTTGAAGCACAGCCACTCAAAATGGCTGTGGCAATAACAGCTGTAGACAAGACCATGGTTTTCAACAAACCCGCAGGCGCAGCAAATAAGCGATATGGTGACACCAAGTGCATTAATCTTCCTCTCTACACATTAAGTCTATTTATTGGTTTGCACTAAGATTAGCAAAAAAGCATCTGAAAAATAGGGTCAATTCTGCTTTTTCACAAAGTTATAACACTACTGGGCATTATTTGGAAAACTCTGCATGTAATGTGTGCAAAATCTCATAATTTGTCGCATCCATTTGAATCGGCGTAATGCTGACATAGCCATTTGCCACCGCAAAAAAATCCGATTCTATTTCAGTTAAACCTTTTTTAGGTTCAGCGACAGCCTCACCTGACAAACCAATCCAATAAACCTGACGTCCACGAGGGTCTACATGACTGGTAATCGGTTTAGATTGACTGCGACGTCCCTGATAAGTAATTTTCGAACCTCTCAATTCAGATATATCTGGAATATTCACGTTAAAAATATGACGTGGCGGTAAAGTCGGCAAACCCTGGGCAATAAAATCATGTACCCATTTTGCTGCTACGGCATAATCATTTGGATTGTCATAAGAACGAACATTGGGACCGGCCATGGAGACGGCAATAGCCGGTTGTTTCATTAGGCGGCCTTCGAAGGCTGCTCCGACAGTACCAGAATAAAGCACATCATCGCCCAGATTTGCCCCACTGTTAATTCCGCTGACCACCAGATCAAATTCAAAATCAAATAAGCCGTTCATGGACAGATATACACAATCTGCGGGTGTTCCATTGACTGCCCAGACATCTGCTGAAATTTGAACAGGTCGTAAAGGACGATCTAAGGTAAGTGCACTGGAAAAACCACTGCGTTCACTTTCAGGAGCAACGATGACTACACGACCAAGCGGAGCCAAAGCTTGAGCCAAGGCCTGAATACCGGGAGCAAAAACGCCATCATCATTGGCAATTAATATATTCACTTAAACATCTCTTAACGGTTAAAAATGACTAATCAGAACATTTGATTGAATTGTATAGAAAATTATATATATTTGACGCTCAACATCCATTCAAAAAGTGTGATTTAAAAATGACTAAAAGCATATCATTTCGTGGCTTATTGGGGTTAGGCATTGCGGCATTATTATCTTCTACTGTGTTAGCCAATGACGGTTTATCTTTGGAAGAAGCCAATACAATTGTGAAAGAAGACCTTGCTTCAACTCAGGTGATGGCTGAAGTATGTCCTGCCATTATTGGTAAAAATGCAAAATTTGATCAAAACATTCAGCTGTTGATTAAAGCTTATCTGCAAGACTATTCAGATCAGTCGATGACTTTTGATAAAATTCAAGCAGATTCAGAGTATAAATCTGTCCTGGAGGAAGCTCGCCAAGCTGCAAAAGAAACCAGTAAAGATGAACAAAAATCGGTTTGCGAAGATGTTGTAAATTATCAGGTTTGATCATTCGCTCTTGTTTTATATAAGTTATCTAAAATATTAAACATCTTATTATGACCACAGGCATAAAGCAGATTCCTCTTTATGCCTTTTTAATTCTTTGCTGTTTTCATATTTTCTTGATGAACGTCATCATTTTCAACAGCTTTAATACATTTGTGTACTTACAATTACCCAAAATACCATTAATCTTATTTTTATTATTGTGATGTTTTTAAATCATTCAGGTCTGTTTAATGAAATTATCTATGCTTAAACCGCTTTCTTTGGGACTGTTAACCACTGCTGCCATGACCCTGTCTATGATTCATGCAGCCACACCAGATGAAAATATTGAAGTGACGCCACTACAAAAAGTCACCCAGCAAGAGCTGGCAGCCATTTATGTACTTTCAGAAGTATGTCCAGATTTAGTGAATGATCGCGCTCAATTTGAACAAGGTTATGCCAAGCTGGCACAAGAATATTTACCTGCCGACAATAATGCGGTTTCGAGCCTGGCTAAACTCAGCCAAGAGAAAAAATTTGAGCCTGTTTTAGCTGAAGCACGTAACGATGCAAAAAAAGCTGGAGATGCAAAAAATCAGGAAATTTGCCAAGAACTCACCACATACAGCAAATAACACAAATTGGTTACAATACTTTTGAAAATAAGCTGATTTCCCCCATAGAAGTCAGCTTTGCTTTGTCCTAAAATGCAAAGCTCTTTGTGCTTATTATTAAGATATTGGAACCACCCAGAATGACCCACAAAAGCGCCCTTGCTGCATTATTACTATTGCCGAGCTTTACATACGCAGCAACTGTCTTATCTGCACCGCCAGAACTCAATAATAAATCTTATGTTTTAATGGATTATGAGACAGGGCAAATCCTCGCATCAAAAAATGAAAATGAAAAATTAGCACCTGCTTCAATGACCAAGATGATGACCAGCTATATCATCGAACAAAAGTTATTGAGCGGTGAACTCACTGAAAATGAAAAAGTTCGTATGAACGAATCTGCGTGGTGTCGTGGTAGCAGCACGGAATCATGTATGTATGTCCCGCTTAACGGTACTGCGACAGCCCTGGAAATGCTGCGCGGGATTATCATCCAATCTGGTAACGATGCCTCTAAAGCTATGGCAGAACATATTGCCGGCAATGAAGGTACCTTTGCGCACATGATGAATCAGGAAGCAAAACGTATTGGCATGACCAATACCAGCTTCATCAACGCAACCGGTATGCCTGCAGAAGGTCACTACTCGACTGCCAAAGATATGGCAACACTTGCGCAACATATCATTCATGACAGTTCAAAATATTACCCAATCTACTCTGAAAAAGAATTTAGCTTTAACGGCATTAAACAAGGTAACCGTAATGCCTTGCTTTATACTGACCCAAGTGTAGACGGTTTAAAAACCGGTCATACTGAAGAAGCTGGCTATTGCTTAACCACTTCCGCTAAACGTGGCCCAATGCGTTTAATTTCCGTGATTTTTGGCGCACCAAGCATGAACGAACGTGCCTCACAAACACGTGAAATTTTGGCTTGGGGTTATGCAAACTTTGAAACTGTTAAGGTTCAACCTGCCAATCAGGTTTTAGCCAAGTCAAAAGTTTGGTATGGCAAAAGCAATGATGTTCAAATTGGTCTGGCAGAAAACTTTAACGTGACCATGCCTAAAGGCGAAGCCAATGCCATTAAAACTCAATTGGTCGTACAACCTAAACTGACTGCACCGTTGAAAAAAGGTCAAGTGGTAGGTAAATATGTAGCTACTTTAAATGGTAAAGTGATTGCAGAAAAACCGCTGGTTGCTCTTCAGGCGGTTGAAGAAGCTGGTTTCTTTGCAAAAATGATTGATCACATCAAGCAATTCTTCGCAAACTTGTTCTAAGCCCAGCTTTAGACTTAAGTTAAAGCATCCACACTTCGGTCTGGGTGCTTTTTTATTTTATAATGCTTGAAAATTTGAAAGACTGAAACCCTCACATGGCTAAAAACATTCGTCCCTATTTAAATACCGCACCGCAAGTTGATGAATCATGTTATATCGATGATATGTCAGTCGTCATTGGCGATGTGGTACTTGCTGAAAATGTTTCGGTGTGGCCTTTTGCCGTGATTCGTGGTGATGTGAATCATATTCATATTGGCAAAAACTCCAATGTGCAGGATCATGCCATGCTGCATGTCAGCCATAAAAAAGCCGATAAACCTGAAGGTTCACCTTTAATTATTGGTGAAGATGTGACCATTGGCCATCATGTGACTTTACATGGCTGTACCATTGGCAATCGGGTATTGGTGGGGATCAACACCATCGTTTTAGATGACGTCATTATTGAGGATGACGTGATGATTGGTGCGGGCTCTTTGGTTCCACCACGTAAACGTCTGGAAAGTGGTTATTTATATGTCGGCAGTCCGGTACAGAAAGTTCGCCCTTTAACCGATAAAGAAAAAGAATTTTTGCCTTATTCGGCAAGACATTATGTGAAAGTGGCGAATAATTATTTAGATGAAACACATTAATTATTAAGCTATAGAAGCCGATAGAATTAATGAGCATTAAAAATAAGATATCACTAAATGAACATTTATTAGTCTTGAATGCAAAAAATTAAAGACATGATAAACAATAGGTTATATTGCATGCCATTTAATATTTAAACAGGTGCAAAATAACTATTAGAGTTGATTAATTTTAGGAAATATATGAAGCATTTTCTCTGTGTCGGGTTACTGTTAATTACTGGCTGTGCAAGTACAGGAGTCATCCCTATTGGTACAGATTCTTATTTTATTGGCAAAAAAGATGGTACACCTGGGCTAGGAGTATCTTTAGAAAACAAAGCTTCTGTATATAGAGAAGCTAATGACTTTTGTAAAAAAAACAATCAAACGATGATAATTCTGGACGAAAAAACTATATCCGCTATTCCTGCAAGACTAGGTTCTACTGAATTAAAGTTTAGATGCCAAAAAAACTAGGTTTAGTACCTAATAAAAGTCAAATTTAATGAAATATTAAAGATGAAATTAATTTTACGATATATATTGGTATTTTTTTCACCTGAATATTGACTATCGGCCTACAACTTTTCAAATACTAATATCTCTACTTTTTCAACTGAATCTGAATACTTGTGGTTACCGAATTACTGCATGATCGAATAATGCTGAGATTCGGTATAGCTTAACTGAAAATACACATTTTAATGACTTGAGTAATGAAAGGGTCGAAAATTTAGATGGTAATATTTATCTTTTTTTGAAAAAACCAATTCTAAACAAAAACTTATTTATTTTCTTAATAATAACAAAATAATTTTAGGCATTCCTTTTGCTAAATTAATTACTTATGCAGAATATGGATAACTGGACAAAGCTCGAAATGAATATCTGGCTTTAATTCAAAATAAATCACGCAATTTATTCTTGCTTAAGAAAGTACAAGAACTAGCGGCTAAATTTAAAATCAATTAACCAACTGAAGTTTCAATTCAGATCAGCATAGCCACCGCGCGCTAAATTTTGTAGAATACCCCTTTTATCCCATGGTGCTTTTCTATGACCGCTTGGACTGCCCACGTTACCGTCGCTACTGTTGTTGAAAAAAATGGAAAATTCCTGTTTGTTGAAGAACATACTCAAGGGGTAACACATACTGTATTTAACCAGCCTGCAGGTCATGTCGAATGTGGCGAAACGCTCATACAAGCAGCCATTCGTGAAACCATGGAAGAAACCGGGCATGATGTAGAAATTACAGACCTGCTTGGCATATATACCTATACTCCACCAATGTTCCCTGACCGTACCTATTTCCGTTTTTGCTTTTTAGCCACAGATCTGCATCATCATACAGATGCAAAATTGGATACTGGAATCGTGGGTGCCGTCTGGATGACATTGGACGAACTGGAAGAATCTGCACGCGCACGTAGTCCCTTGGTGATTAAAGCCGTCAAAGATGCCTTATCCGGTCAAAAATATCCTTTATCGCTCGTTTATGAGCACCAAAATTCTCCCCTATTTACAACTTTGGATGCCTAATCCTATGCAACAACGTGTCATCGTCGGTATGTCTGGTGGTGTAGATTCATCTGTGTCTGCAGCACTTCTTCTTCAACAAGGTTATCAGGTTGAAGGTCTTTTCATGAAAAACTGGGAAGAAGATGACGGCACGGAATATTGCACAGCTATGGAAGATTTGGCCGATGCGCAAGCCGTGTGCGACAAAATCGGCATCAAACTGCATACAGCCAACTTCGCCATGGAATATTGGGATCGTGTGTTTGAGCACTTCCTGGCTGAATATGCGGCTGGTCGCACCCCAAACCCGGATATTTTATGTAATAAAGAAATCAAATTTCGTGCCTTTTTAGATCACGCCGTGAACTTGGGTGCAGACTTTATTGCCACAGGTCATTACTGCCGTCGTGGTGAAACCATGACCAACTCGCGTGGTGAAGAATATGCACCTTTATTACGCGGATTTGACCAAAACAAAGATCAGACTTATTTCCTGCATGCCGTACATGGCCGTGAAATTAACAAGACTTTGTTCCCTGTCGGTGAAATTGAAAAGCCACAAGTACGTAAAATTGCTGAAGAACTGGGTCTGGCAACTGCAAAGAAAAAAGACTCCACCGGAATCTGCTTTATTGGTGAACGCCGTTTTAATGACTTTTTAAAACAATATCTTCCAGCCCAACCCGGAAAAATTTTACTGGATACCGGCAAAGAGGTTGGTGAACATCACGGCTTAATGTACTATACCCTCGGTCAACGTGGCGGTATCGGCTTAGGTGGTCTGAAAGGCGAAGCCGAAGGTGCCTGGTTTGTGCTTTATAAAGATATTGAAAACAATCGCCTTGTTATTGGTCAGGGTCATGAGCATCCACTAATGCAAAGTACTATACTTTGGAGTGAAGCAATTGACTGGGTCGCGGGTGAGCAGAATATTCCAGTAACAGGTTTCCGCTGTACGGCTAAAACCCGTTATCGCCAGCCGGATCAGGCTTGTGTCATTTATCAAGATGCCGATATGCCAAGTGGCGTACGTGTTGAATTTGACGAACCGCAACGTGCGGTGACTCCAGGACAAAGTGTAGTGTTCTACGCAGATGAAGTTTGTTTAGGTGGCGGTGTGATTCATCATACCAATGCACCAAAACCTGATTTTATTTAAAAAGGAAGCGATAGGCATGGCTGAGTTACCCTTTCAACAGCCTCGGACTTTGAATGTACGTCAGAACCGTGCTTTGGCGTTGGCAGCTGTGTTCCAGTCAACACAGCTGACCCATATGACAGCCATGTCAGGACAACACAGTATTGGTGAAAATGGTAGCTTCTATTTAGAACAACTGATTAAAGCCAGCCTGAATATTCGCCCTACTTCCAATGAATCCTGTCAAACCCTAGACTTCTTTAATCAACTGGCCGATATTTCCCTTGGCTTAAAAACATTAGAAAGCAGCATTACCCAACCCTTTAATCCTTCTCCCAAATCACGTTTACCGAAATTTTCCAACGCCAAATTGCCAATGAGCTATGCCATGGCGTTGTTACAGTTAGAGAAAAAAGTCTATAGCAATCCCAAATTTGTTGAAATTATTGAACAATCACAACAAAAAATTCTAAAACAGCTGTCTTTTTTCGATAACAACTATCTGCATCCCAGCATTATTGCTAACCTTGCCCAAACCTATATAGACACTGCCGGACAAATTAATCCGCGGATTATGGTTAAGGGCAATGCCGAAGCATTTAAAGATAGTGCCCATACCAACCGAATTCGCGCTTCCCTGTTTACTGGCCTGCAACTGGCGCACTTATGGCGTCAGTTAGGTGGCAGCTCATGGGGCATGATTTTTAGCAAGCGCAAACTGCTCCAGGATATTCAAGATCTTGCCCGTTTACAGTATCAAGTAGTTTAACCTGATCATGAACGAATTTTTATTATTCGCTTTACGTTTAATTCCAAAGTTTAAGGAATCGCTATGAACGCTTTAACCGCACTTTCTCCATTAGATGGACGCTATGCTAGCAAATGTGATGCTTTGCGCCCTTTCCTCTCTGAGTTTGGTTTAATCCACGCTCGTGTGACTGTTGAAGTACGCTGGTTACAAGCGCTTGCAAACCGTCCTGAAATCACTGAAGTTCCTGCTTTCAGTGCAGAAACCAATGCTGCGCTTGATGCAATTGTTGCCAACTTCTCTGAAGATAATGCCAACCGCATTAAAGAAATTGAACGTACCACAAACCATGACGTTAAAGCAGTTGAGTATTTCCTTAAAGAACAGATTGCTGATATCGAAGAATTGAAGAATGCCGGTGAATTCATTCACTTTGCCTGTACTTCTGAAGACATCAACAACTTATCTCATGCTTTAATGCTAAAAAATGGTCGTGACGTACTGGTTGCTGCAATGCAACAAATTATCGACTCAATCGTTGCTTTGGCTGAAACTCATGCTGAACAACCAATGTTGTCTCGTACCCATGGTCAAACTGCCAGCCCAACCACTTTGGGTAAAGAAATGGCGAACGTGGCTTACCGCCTTGCACGTCAAATCAAACAGTTCAAACAAGTTGAACTTCTAGGCAAAATCAACGGTGCTGTAGGTAACTACAACGCGCACTACTCTGCTTACCCAGAAATCAACTGGCCTGCTCATTCACAAGCATTTGTGGAATCTTTAGGTTTACAGTTTAACCCGTACACTACTCAAATCGAACCACATGACTACATGGCGGAACTTTTTGATGCGTTACGTCGTTTCAACACGATTTTGATCGACTTTAACCGTGACGTTTGGGGTTATATCTCGCTTGGTTTCTTCAAACAACGTTTGAAAGAAGGCGAAGTGGGTTCTTCAACCATGCCGCACAAAGTCAACCCGATCGACTTCGAAAACTCTGAAGGTAACCTGGGTATTGCCAATGCAGTTCTTGCACACTTGGGCGAAAAACTTCCAATCTCTCGCTGGCAACGTGACTTAACTGACTCTACTGTGCTTCGTAACATGGGGGTTGGTTTTGCGCAAAGCTTGATCGCATTCGAAGCTTGCTCTAAAGGTATTGGCAAACTTGAATTGAATGCACAGCGTATTCTGGAAGATCTTGACCATGCTCAAGAAGTGCTTGCTGAACCAATTCAAACGGTAATGCGTCGTTATGCAGTTGAAAAACCATACGAGAAATTAAAAGCCCTGACTCGTGGTCAAGCAATGACTCGCGACATGATGGTGAACTTCGTAAATGGTAACGAGTTAGAAGCCGTTCCTGCTGCTGACCGTGCACGTCTGGCTGAAATGACTCCTGCAACTTATACAGGTAATGCGTCAACTCAAGCGAAACAGATTAAGGATTTAATTTCTAAAATTTAATTCGAAATAAATCTAAAAAGCGAAGCTTCGGCTTCGCTTTTTTATTAGAATAGAATCTGTTGATAATTCATCTATGTTTGTAACCACATAAGCCATTGATAAAATTTCAGCACTCCCAATAAAACTTTGCCAATACAAGAAATAATGATTGAACATCAATTGAATATCAAACACTGGGTTGCTCTTGCAGTACTCACTATTGCGGTAATCATCGCCAGTATCCATCCTTTAGAATTTGAAGCATATCTACTGCATCAAGCCGGTACCGTGTTTATGCTGGTGCTGTTATTGTTTACCCAAAAAAAAATTGGCATGAGTTTTTATAGTTTTGTGCTCTATCTGGTTTTTTTACTGATCCATATTATCGGTGCACATTACCTCTATTCCTATGTTCCCTATAACGAATGGCTGATTCAACTGTTCAATTTTGACCTCAACCAATCGATGGGCTGGTCACGCAATATGTATGACCGTCTGGTGCATCTTGCCTGTGGTGTACTGCTCTATCCAGTGTTACTACGGCTGTTTCATGTATGGCTGCCTGAGGCTAAACCCTTCACGCTATTTTTATTGGTAGTGCAGTTTATCATGGCCACCAGCTTAATTTATGAATGGCTTGAATGGCTGATTGCCATTGGTTTATCACCGGAAGAAGCAGAAAATTATAATGGGCAACAGGGAGATATGTGGGATGCACATAAAGATATGCTGCTTGCAACAGTCGGCGCTGCAGGCTATGGCCTTCTTGATTTATGTTATAAAAGCTTAGCTAAAATACCGCAACCAGAAAGTGACCACACGTCCAAGGATAGCATTCAGGCAAACAGGGAACCATGAGTCAGCTTCAGTCTCCCCCAGCTCTACTTTGTCAGCCATTTTTCAAGCAGAATACTATTTAATCTTAATATACTGAAACCGGATCAGTAAATACGTTGCAGAAGTGGTGATATGCTGAAACATAAAAAACCTGTGCTCATTTATTTTAATTCCCTCATAAGGGGGGATCAAACTAAATCGGATATTAAGCTACAGTCAAAAAAATTGCGCTCATCAGAGCACAATTTTAAAATCAGCAAACAGCTTTCAATTAAAGTTTAGGGTCACGCATTTGTAGCAAATTTGCATTGGCTTTACTCAATGATTCCATCACTTTATTCATCACTGCAGGGACTAGACCGTCAGCTATTTGCGCCGCTTGTAGACCCAGCTTTTCACCCAGTGTCGGTTTACGTCGAGTTTCAATCACAAAGACTTCATGTTGTGGCAATAAAGCAAGTAAATATTCATCTGAAGTTTGCAGCTTATCTACCAGATTCAATTCAAGCGCATCTTTTCCATACCAGTGCTCACCTGTTGCCACTTTTTCAACATTCAACTGCGGACGGTACTTTTCAACAAAGTGCTTAAACAGCTCATGCGTCTGCTGTAGCTCTTGTTCAAATTTGGCTTTACCTTCAGCGGTATTTTCACCAAACATGGTCACGGTACGTTTAAACTGACCTGCGGTATAAAGTTCAAAGTCGATGTGCTTTTCTTTCAGCAGACGGTTAAAGTTTGGTACCTGTGCAACCACACCAATGGAACCGACCACAGCAAATGGTGCAGATACAATTTGATTGGCAATACAGGCCATCATATAGCCGCCACTGGCTGCGACTTTATCGACACAGATCGTCAGGTTAAAACCGGCATCGCGCAAACGCACCAGCTGAGCAGCTGCCAGACCATAGCCGTGTACCATACCGCCTGGGCTTTCCAGACGCACCACAACACGATCACACCCTGCTTTTGCAGTGGCTAAAATCAGGGTAATTTCTTCACGCAAGTTTTCTACGGCAGAGGCTGCTGTGTCACCTTTGAAGTCAAGCACATAAATTTTTTGATTATTCTTTTTACGTAAACGCGCTTCTTTTGAAAATTGTTGGGCAAGATGTAGTTGTTCCAATTTAGATGCAGTCGCTTGTGCAATTTTTTTTCGTTGTTCATTTACACGTGCGTTTAAATGGTTGATACGGATTTCAGCGGGTAATTTGGGGTTGTGAAATAACATAAAAAATCTATTCTCAGTTTAATTCGGTTTATATCTTTAGATTAGGTCAATTTCAGCATTTTTCAATAGTATTATTACGATTGCGTTTAGCTTGTTCACATCGAATCAACCCCCTATATTGTGTCATAATAGCTTTCACCGCGAATAAACGAAAATACAGCCAAAACCATCCCGAATATAACACCCCTATAATGACCGCATTGATTGGCCACCACGTCTGAATAAAGAAATTACCACGTCTTGAATTTTCAATTGGTATGATTAATGAATACATTAAAATAAAGAATATAATCAAAAAAATGAGAAAGAAATACTCCCCAAAGCGTGTATGCAACAAAGGGAATTTACCTTTCTGTTGAGCTTTTTGATAACGATATAGTTTAAATTCAGCATTTGCTCTAATGTAGGCACGCCACTTTTGACCAAACTCAGTATTATATTTTTGTCTTTTCAATAAAAAATAAAGGACAAAACCCATCAAACTCGACACAATCACAAAAATATCATAAAGCCATCGATGGTAATTTGTCATGCTGCGGCTTTGCGACGTTAGAAACAAGCCGTCATAATCAAGGATCAAAACTGCAATGACTATACTCAGCCCAACCATGAAAACAGCAAAATATTGATCTATATACACTGAGCCAAATACGATTTGAAACACCTCTTTTAAGGCACGACGTTTGATTTTAGCGTGCTCTCGCTCTTCAAGTGTAGGCTGCATTCTTCTTTTCGGGTTTGATTCTTAATCTGTTAATTATAACGAAAAAAGAGCCTTACGGCACTACTGTCCCATAGTTTGCTTTAAATAAAAAAACCTGAGTCTAAATAGTTAAAATATGAGTGCAAACAAACACTTTAACTATAAAGGACTCAGGTTTTGTCACATCAGAATACCGTATTTCATCAATTACTCAAACCCATTTTAAGACAAGATTTTGAACGTCTGGCTAAACTGCACCACTCTGGGCAAAAATTAAGATCAGCCACCCGCTGGGATCAGTTTGTTGCCATATTGATGTCCCAACTTTCTTGTCGGCAAAGCTT
>NZ_NEGD01000030.1:0-5941 GCF_002135245.1 Acinetobacter sp. ANC 4218
ATCCATTCTGACCAAGGCAGCCAATACACCAGCCATGAATGGCAGACATTTCTCAAGCATCATAATCTTGAAAGTAGTATGAGTCGTAGAGGTAATTGCCATGACAATGCTGTTGCAGAAAGCTTCTTTCAGCTATTAAAGCGGGAACGAATTAAGAAGAAAATCTATGCATCAAGAACTGAAGCCAGATCGGATATTTTTGAATATATTGAGATGTTCTACAATTCAAAACGCAGACATGGTTCCAATGGTCAGCGTTCTCCATTAGATTATGAAAAAGCCAATCAAAAGATGGTTAGGTGTGTCTAGAATTTTGGTGGCTATTCAGTTCATTCTGGGTGATGAGAATCTGTCGATTGAGAATTGTTGGCTTGAAAACAAAATATGTATGCACTTGGTGTGTTAATCCTAAAATCAAAAAGTGCCTGATGGAAGTTCATCAGGCACTTAGATGAAATAAGTATTCACCTATTTCAGGACTAAACCTCGGTATAATTAGATTATGAATTGATTATTATTAACCAACTCTGTAAGTGAAGTATCTACACCTCTCAAAACCAATATATCAGCAGATTGATACTGACTTCCTGTTCCATCACGGTCGATACTAATGGTTGTATCTGTACCGTCTGATGTAACACTTAAATAATCCGCTAGTGAAGCAGCACTACCATCACCAGCATAATCCACCAATAGATCGCTAATATCGATCATATCGGCTTCTGGATTTGTAGTATCGTCAACCATGAAATCAGTCCAAGTATCTGTACCGTTACCACCTGTTGCATCTATTTCCTCACCATCAAGTACTTGGAAAACAGCTATATCGGAACCAATTCCACCAGTAATGGTATCGTTACCTGATTCACCAAATAGCAAATCATTACCATCTTGTCCATTTAGAATATCATTGCCTAATCCACCAAAGATAGCATCATTACCCGATCCAGCATTAACAGTATCTACCCCTGCACCTGCACGTATCCAGTCATCGTGTGTACTACCTGTGATGGTATCTACACCGTCATAAGCATATATTCTTTGCCCTGTTAATTTACCAGAAGCATCAAGAGTATTATCTATGTTAGCACCTTCAATGATGAACTGATTAAAGTCACCCAGATTATTGATCAGATTGGCATCTAATAAACTACCCCCCAAATCAGTATCAACTTTACCATTTGTATCAGTAACAGTTACAGACATAGATTGCAGAACTTCAAGGCTGAGTGTACTACTTTCCAATAAAGTTCCGTTTTCATTTGTCAACTTAACTGTTGCTAATAACTCATTTAACTTCACATTATCTATAGGACCGCCATCTAATGCAGTCACAGTTAAAGTATAAGAGTACCCTAGCAGCGTAAGTGTTCCTTCAGTTGATGCATAGCTTAATTTTAAACCAAGTTCTTGAGCTAATCGCTGAGAAGCATCAATCGAAATTTTTGTCAGGCCAACTTCAATAAGAGGTCGATAGGTGATTTCAACTTTCTGAATGTTGTTTTCAGCATCATAAGCAGCATAGACTTGACGATCCAGATCAATTCCTAAAGCACCAAGTCCAACAAGCCCCAATAAGGCTCGATCAGCAAAAATCGCAACCGGATCTGTATTAATTGCAGGGTCTACCAAATCACTTTCTGGCTGTACAGCAATACTATCGAAAGAACCAGTTGACGTTGCTGTACCATCACTTTGTTTGGTCGCAACATCTGAATCATTATCAATTGCAGTAAAATCAATTGTTATAGACTCTTTTGTGGCTGGAGTTCCATACAGACTATCTACAATCAATTTACCCTTTGCCAATAACTCATTGATAATTTCTGCATCGGTACGTGTATCGGCTGAATAATTCACACCTTCCAGGATAATCTTTTGATCTATATTCGAACTGTCTTGAGCTGAATTATAACCACCAGTAAAGGCACCTGATGTACTGATCCATATTTCGGTTTGTCCAGCAACAGTTTCAAAATGCAGATAATTGGCTAAGTTACCCGCCAAATCGCCAATTTTACCTGCACCTGATAGTAGAGCCGATAAATCCAGAACATCACCACCAATTGCTGCGCTAGCCTGATTAAAATCAGTAATTCTGTCAACAGCCGGTATAGTCGTGGTTCCTTGATCTCCATCTTCCCATACAAATACATCTGTTCCGTCATTACCAGTTAAGGTGTCATTTCCTGATCCGCCATAAATCAGGTCATTGCCATTACCAGCAATGATCGTATCATTGCCAGTACCACCACGAATCAAATCATTTCCTGAACTGCCAGTAAGGCTATCATTACCCTCATAACCATAAATACGTTGGCTCGTCGTTGTGGATGATTTATCTATTGACTCATCTGCAGCAGTGCCCTCAGTGAGGAACCCTGTCGTATTCGAACCCAATAAATTTCCAAGTAAAGATACATTTGCGATATCGATACTTTGGGCCATATCAGTTTGTGATAAAGAATCAGTTACATTCAAGGTATATGTTGGTGCTAAGGACAGGTCTGCAACATCACCTAAAAATGCCTGATCTACAGTTATAGATGCCAACAGCTCATTAAAAGCTTGACTTGAAACTGGTTTAGATGGATCCAATAATTCAAATGTGATGGTTTGTCCGTAGACATAATCACCAGAACCATCAGGATTCGGCATAAAGGCTTGATCACCAATAATAATCTTCAAGCCAAGCTCTGCAGCCAATGATTGAGAAGCTTCTAATCCATAAGATGCCAGACCTAAAGTACTTAATAGACCACCGACTGTTCCACCTAACAGATTGAGTACTGCATCAAGTCCAATTAAAGCAATTGCATCACCTAAAGGCAACACAATTGTATCCGTCAAATCAAGTGGCGTTAATAAATTAGGTAACCCTGTATCTATATTCAAGGCATTGACTAAAGCATCGCCTAGATTCGTGGTTAAACTTAAAGAGGTAGACGTAATATCATTATCTGCATCTGCAACAGTGAATTTTTGATTTGCAGTTAGATCAATCAAGCCTAAACCATTTAAACCTACAGTTCCTAATAAACCACCTTGATCAGCAACCATAGCTGTTGGAGCAACTTGATCTGGAGCTGGCCCTGTACTTACACCCGTACTCTCAACAGAATACTCGCCAGTTTGGAAATTAACTGTAATTACATCACCAAAGTAAGTAGTTAAATTTAATACACCATTTTCATAACTGTAACTGTCTGGATTGAACTGTGTTGTTGAGCCAGCAAAAGAAATTGACTCTGTCACCGAATCGTAGGTATAAGTTACACCATTAATGGTAACTGTACTTAAATGACCACCATCAGCACCAAAGGTTTCTACCGCATTGCCAAAATAAATGGATGGAGTCGATCCAAAATCATAGCTTACATTTTCGGCAAGGACAGGGACATCATCCAAAATATCAATACTTATAGTTTCTGATAATGGAACACCCGCTAGTTCAAGACCAAAAGTAATATTTTCAATTGTCGAATCAACAAGATGATCAATACTATCAGATAAAGTTACATCGTAATTCCAGACGGTATTACCAAAGGTATCGTTGGTACTCGTTAGAACCACACGTAAAACTTCATTATTTCCAGCTGTTGAACCAATCAGAGTTTTGCCATTTAGAGATAATTCCCATTCGATTGGCTCACCACCACTAGATAATGCTGCCACTGGTGCTACCAGATTAACATCGACATAAGACTCTGTAAGATGGCTACTTAATTTAACTGTTGACTGGCTGGTTAATAAACCTTCATCCATAACAGCAAAAATAAATCCATCTTCGCTATCTAATGTATCACCAGCACCCAAATTCCCTGCAAAATCAGAATAGGTATAATCAGCTACACTAATACTCGGAGCAGCAAGCCCATCTGGAGCAAAAGTAGCTGTCCAGGTCTGATTGTCTAAAGTCGTCACATTGCCAAGAGTTCCACCTACTACAACTACATCACTTCTTATAAAGCTTGTAACAGGCTCACTAAACTTAAATGTAATGATTGTGTTGTCACCAAACGAGAGAGCTGAGTCTGCTGCACTAATAACTAATGTTGGCGCTATCACATCAGCATCCCACATTTGACTATCGCCTATACCTTGGTTACCAGCAAGATCAGAATAGCTATTATCAGGCACACTAACACTTGGTAATGTATCAGTAGCATCCTTAGTAAAAATAGCTGTCCATACTGTTGCACTCACTTGCATAAAGCCAGAAAGACTTCCTCCTTCTACAGCAATATCACTTTCCAGGAAAGTTGCTGCATCAATTTCTTCATTAAAAGTGAATGTAACTAATGCTGTTTCACCCACACTTAATACACTACTGTTATTTGTTGTGATATCTAAAGTTGGTGGGACTAAATCAACAATGAAACCATCTATAATGTCCAAAGTATCCCCTACACCAGGGTTTCCAGAAACATCAGTATAACTACCTGAAGAAACACTAATACTAGGTGCATCAGTACCATTTTGAGTAAAAGTTGCTTTCCAAACAGTACCGGTTATATCTCCAACAAGACCACTTAAATTTCCGCCAGTGATAGTAACATCACTTATTGTAAAATCATTTACTGGTTCACTAAAAGTGAAAGTAATTTCGATCATTTCTCCAGCAGATAATTGCAAATCTGCTGCACTAATATTAAGAGTCGGCGCAAGCGTATCTACCGTTAAGGAACCGGTATCTGTACTGCTGTTCCCTGCAGGATCTGTCGCTGTGACTTTAACCGGATAGCTGCCATCGCCTAAAGAAGGCAATACGTTATCTGCAAGGCTCCAGGTTCCATCACCATTGTTCGTTGCCGGATATTCAACACCATTCACTTCAACTACAACAATCGCTGTTGGGTCATTCACCGTACCGCCCAGTGCCGGGGTGCTGTCATTGCTGTTGCTGTCATTTACAGTAACCACTGGTGCAACCAGATCAACCACAAAGCCATCCGCTGCATTCAACGTATCACCTGTACCCGGGTTACCCGCCACATCACTATAGCTGCCTGTAGCAACGCTGATACTTGGTGCTGTACCTGAGCCATCCGGGGTAAATGTTGCCGTCCAGGTCTGACCAGTTGCATCCGGTGTGATCGCACTTAAGCTGCCACCCACTACAATCACATCACCTTGGCTAAAGCCGCTGACCGGCTCATTAAAGCTGAAAGTAATCGTGGTGCTTTCACCTGCTGCAAGTTTCAGATCAGCAGCACTGATGGTTAATGTCGGTGCTGTCGTGTCAACTGCATAGCTTTCTGTTGCAATAGCCGTGAAGCTATTACCCACAAGATCATGAACCAAGACGCTGCCATTGATTTTGCTGTCGCTATCCGCTGCAAGATCGCTACCCGCGACATCACCATTCCACAAGCCACCACTTTGAACAGTCGTGTTGTACAACTTGCCGTTAATGTTGAGGCTGACGACATCACCARSCTGATATTCACCAGTCACKCTACCACTGATATTAATACTTAGACCCGCTTCTGCTGCATTAATGATGTTGTCACTTGTAACAGCATCAATGCTTAATGTCGCTGCTGGGGCAACAGTATCTACTGTTAATGAACCAGTATCTGTACTGCTGTTCCCTGCAGGATCTGTCGCTGTGACTTTAACCGGATAGCTGCCATCGCCTAAAGGAGACAATACGTTATCTGCAAGGCTCCAGGTTCCATCACCATTGTTCGTTGCCGGATATTTAACACCATCCACTTCAACTACAACAATCGCTGTTGGGTCATTCACCGTACCGCCCAGTGCCGGGGTGCTGTCATTGCTGTTGCTGTCATTTACAGTAACCACTGGTGCAACCAGATCAACCACAAAGCCATCCGCTGCATTCAACGTATCACCTGTACCCGGGTTACCCGCCACATCACTATAGCTGCCTGTAGCAACGCTGATACTTGGTGCTGTACCTGAGCCATCCGGGGTA
>NZ_NEGD01000031.1:0-6150 GCF_002135245.1 Acinetobacter sp. ANC 4218
TTAGGTAGAAGCCTAAATTTATAGTGTTGTGAAATATTCATTAAATCATTGTTTACAAAAGAATTAATATGGGTGAATTATAGCAAAATAAAGCACTGTAATAAAGGCGATATTTGATTTTTTATGGCTATCGCCACTCGCTTATATCCCCCACCTGACTGTCGGTGGGGGTCTTACGCTCGATGAAGATAAAACAGTGCAATACAGCAATTAACTATTTTCTGACATTTGATATTCACAAAAAGTAGGTCTGCAAGGCCAGATCAAATCCAATAACTGTTGATTTCGTACAGCCTCCAATTATGTGCATTATCTACTTTTCATTGTGTAGGCAAACTTTACTTTTGATGGGCCAAAAGTAAACAAAATCCCTTTGTTTGCCCGATATGGCATCCCTGCCATACGGACAAACGTGCGAAATCCTGTCGCATTCCACATATCAACATTTTTCTGAACTTCTATGTTTTGATACTAATAATAAAAAAGCACCCCATCTGGAGTGCTTTTTTATTATTAAAAATCTAAAGCTTAGATTTCACGTACCGCACCTTTTGCCGCACTGGTGGTATGCATGGCATACGCTTTTAGTGCTTTAGAAATTTTACGTGGACGCTCTTCCACCGGATGCCAGCCTTTGGCTTCTTGCGCTTCACGGCGAGCTGCCATGGTTGCTTCATCCACAGCCAGGTTGATGGTACGATTTGGAATATCGATTTCGATTAAATCACCATCTTCAACCAGACCAATGGCACCGCCTTCAGCCGCTTCAGGTGAAACGTGACCAATCGACAAACCTGATGAACCACCCGAGAAACGGCCGTCAGTCAGCAAGGCACATTCTTTACCTAAACCTTTCGATTTCAGGTAACTGGTTGGGTACAGCATTTCCTGCATACCCGGACCACCACGTGGACCTTCGTAACGAATCACGACTACGTCACCGGCTTTAATTTCATTACCCAAGATCGCCTCTACCGCAGAATCCTGGCTTTCAAATACGCGGGCAGTACCGTTGAATTTCAAAATTGAATCATCAACGCCGGCAGTTTTGACGATACAGCCATCCAGTGCGATGTTGCCGTAAAGCACGGCCAAACCACCGTCTTTCGAGAATGCATGTGCTGCATTGCGAATCACTCCATTTTCACGGTCACCATCTAAACGCGAATAGTAACGGTCTTGTGAGAAAGCAGTTTGTGTTGGTACGCCGCCCGGTGCCGATTTAAAGAATTGGTAAACCTCTTCATTTTCAGTCCGGATGATGTCCCATTTGTCCAAAGCATCTTTCAGGGTTGCTTCGTGGACAGTACCCACAGACGTATTCAGTAAGCCAGCACGATCCAGTTCACCTAGAATGGACATGATACCGCCGGCACGGTGTACATCTTCCATATGCACATCATTTTTTGCAGGTGCAACTTTACACAGTACTGGCACTTTACGAGATAAACGGTCGATATCATCCATGGTGAAATCAACGCCCGCTTCATTTGCAGCTGCCAACAAGTGCAGTACCGTATTGGTTGAACCACCCATTGCAATGTCCAGCGTCATGGCATTTTCATACGATGCTTTGGTTACCATTGAACGTGGTAATACACTGTAATCGTCCTGTTCATAGTGGCGTTTAGCTAATTCAACAATTAACGAGCCTGCACGTTCAAACAGTTTTTTACGGTTGGCGTGGGTTGCTAAAGTTGAACCATTACCTGGAAGAGAAAGACCCAATGCTTCGGTTAAGCAGTTCATTGAGTTGGCAGTGAACATGCCTGAACATGAACCACAGGTTGGGCAGGCAGAACGTTCGTATTCCGCCACTTCTTCATCAGTATAGTTGTCATCTGCCGCCACGATCATCGCGTCGATCAGGTCGATGGCTTTGTCGTTGCCGCGGATTTTGACTTTACCCGCTTCCATTGGACCGCCAGACACGAATACCACCGGAATGTTCAGGCGCATCGCTGCCATCAGCATTCCCGGGGTGATTTTGTCACAGTTGGAAATACACACCATAGCATCGGCACAGTGGGCACTGACCATGTATTCCACCGAGTCGGCAATCAGGTCACGTGAAGGCAATGAATACAGCATGCCGTCATGCCCCATGGCAATCCCGTCATCCACCGCAATGGTGTTGAATTCTTTGGCTACACCACCTGATGCTTCAATTTGACGAGCCACGAGTTGACCAAGGTCTTTTAAATGAACGTGACCTGGAACAAATTGTGTGAATGAGTTGACGACGGCAATAATTGGCTTGCCAAAGTCTTCATCTTTCATCCCAGTTGCGCGCCATAAGCCACGCGCACCCGCCATGTTTCTTCCGTGTGTCGATGTTTTTGAACGATAGTCAGGCATTGTGTTATTCCAACAAAGTTTGTGCTTGAGTTGAATGAGCTCATTCACTCTGGCGAAATCTTACAGATCGAGAGCATGAAATCAGTCGAATTTCCAACCTATCATACACCAAGCCATTGTTTTTCAAGATGGCATTTTCATCTTAGTATAGGGGTAGATGGGTCTATAATTTGAACTTCGTGATTTGACGACAAAAATCTTTAACTGAAATCTACTATACCGCCATCATTGCCAATTCATTACAAAACTTTCATGAATAATTTTTAAATTTTGCATTACTTTATTTTATTGAATTAGACAGATTTGACATCCTCCCCCAGCTTAAAGCCATAGGTATCTACACATCTATGAGGTACCTATTGCAATTGCAGCAATCTCATTCAGCTCCTCTATCCCTGACTTCTTAAATGGTATCTAAGTGAACGTCTTGCTGACTTCTTGTTACTCACACGCCATTTTAATTTTGCTTTTACGCTCCATTTGATAAAAGGCTTCCACAGAAACCTTTTTAACAATCTCTTTATTTTTGCTTAATCAAATAAAGCCCTAAACATTGTTTACCTTCCAAATCGGTACACAATTCAGCTGTTTTTGCAGATATCCATTTCAAGCTTAAACGGATTTGTGCTTTGCTATAGTCGCTGACTTGGCCGCTGCAGCCCGCTTTTTTATTATCCGATACCACACTCATTGCAAAGATATCCAGCTGTTTTGGATCCTGAGTGCGAATCACCGAAAATTCGCCGCTCATTTTCTTTTGCTTTGCTGTGTAAACGACTTTAGCAGGCTGGGTAAATTGATAACTTTCCGTACATTGCATTTTTGCATTATAAACCGTTCAAGTACCCCAAAAATCTTTTTGAAGATTCACTTGTGTTTTATCAAATGCTTGTACCGATAATGCACAGGCACTACCCAAAATAAAACAGGAGATTTTTTTCAACATTGCTGTTATTCCATCAGGAAAAATGAAAAACATGCAATTCCCTACTGTGAACTGCATGTCATTTGAAGAATTAAGATTATCGCCAGTTGACGTTTACACGACGGTTAGGTGCCAAACATTCCACAGTGGACGCAGATTTGGTTTGACCTTCACATTCTTGATAAATGCGGGTTGCACCATTAGCATCAATTTTAATGTGATTGGTATTAATTCCATGCTTGGTGAGTAAATAAGCCACGGTATTCGCACGCTGTGCAGATAAAACCTGGTTATAGTTAAAGTTACCCAATTTGTCGGCATAACCCGTCACAGTCACCCGCTGGCTGCCGGACTGCTTAATGGCCTCTGCAATTTCTTCCACGCGGCTAAAGTCACGGTTAATCGCAGGCTCATCATAACGGTCAAAGGCGAATAGTACGCTAGCTTGTGCAGCTTGGGCATTCAGTCCTCCAGCAACCAATGCATTTTTATCTACAGGTTCATTGTTGGCACCATATTGCGCCAAGCCCTGACAGGCTTCACCCTTCCAATAATATGCCTTGGCCAAGTAGTCTTTATCAAAGTCGATACGCAACTGGCAGCGTTTGTATTGCTGGGTTTCAGGCACGCGGATATCCAATACATAGTTCCACTCACGAACCCCAAACACGCCTTCGCTAAAATGTGGATGGCCCAAAATATAACGAATTTGGTCTTTGGTTAAGCCATTTTCCAGACGCAGTACCTGATCATATTCATAACGGTGAACTTGATCTAGGTAACTTTTTTTCACTTCTGGAAAATAAACGGACTCATCAGCCATCTGTAAATTAATCTGCTCTTTTGCATGTGTTAGACCACTCAGCACACCAGTTAAAAATGCACAGCTTACAATTGTTTTTAATAAAGTTTTCATTGTCATCTCAATTTTTGCTTAAATTTAAAAAACAAGTGGGAAAGAGCCATCATGCTCTTTCCCAACCATGCATTAATCAATTACACCACTGATACCAACACGTACACTTGGATCACCTGATGAACCGGCAGCAACACCACCAGTCAATGACCAGCGACCGTTATCCGCAGTTTTACGTAAAGTCACACCAACTGCATTTTCACCGCCATGATAGGCAGCACCCGCCGCATAAGTGTATTTACCTGGAATGTACGGTGCATTTTCTAGTGCCATTGCCGCAGCAATACCTGCATTGGCTTTTTTCTCAACATCATCAATACGTTGATTGGTTGAGTAGAATGCTTGTTGTAACTGATCACCCAAATTGGTAATACGGTTACCCAATGCCTGATCGGCCTGATTGAGCGCACCTAATGCATCACCGACATTGTTATAAGAACCACCATTGACTTCATAATTTGGCGCATCAAAACTTTGCGTGATGTTGTTATAGCCAGCACCGCCGCCTAGGTATTGAGACAACTGCCCCATATTCACAGCATCGCTGTTTTGCACGCCATTGCTGACATTACTCACTGCTTTACTGCCTGCATCAATACCGGAAGCGGTCACAGATGGACCATTTTTAATGCTCAAGCCACTGCTATCAACAGTGGTATTGCCAGCAACCACCTTATCAGTCGTTACAGTGCCTGCATTAATATCCTTCGCTGTAACACTGTTCAGCGTAATATCATCAGCTGTTGACACCGTATAGTTAGTACTGCCATCTGTGTTTGGATTGCTCACAACTTTAATATTGCTGCCTTCAGTCACAGTCGATTTAGATTGAACTGCGGTTTTGTTTACTGCTGCAATAGCATCGTTAATATTGCTTTGACCCGTACCACCAATATTACTGAGATTTCCATTGGTATCATAAGCACCAGCACCCATCATGTCGTGAATTTGACCACCATTCACAGCATCTTGAGAACCCGCAGTAATTTTGCCGTCAGCAACATTGGTCACTTTTTGTTTGCCCGCATCGATACCATTTTTGGTTACGCTTGGGCCACCCGCAATGGTTAAACCATTATTATCAATTTTGGTGTCTCCAGTCGTTACACTGCCAGTTGCACCCAAATCAATATCTTTGTTTAAATCGACAGTAATGTTATTGCCCTGATTTGAAACTATGACATTGCCATCTTTATTACTGAAATCAACAGTATCGTTTGGCTTCACATTGTTTGCTGTACCGCCATTGGTACTGACATTCCAGCCTTTATTGGCATTATTGGCCACTTGATTGACCGATTTGATTGCATCATCAATAGTACTTTCACCAGTACCACCAATATTGGACATGCTGAGCAGGCCGCCGTTATTGGCTGCATTACCGCCTAAAATAGATGCGACATTACTTTGCGCCTGGTTCAGCTGTTCTTCAGTCGCTGCACGGCCTTGAGATGCAAAATCACCACTTCCAAGTGTCTTATTACTCAAACCAGTCAATGTACCTTTCACTGAATCTAGCACCAGTGTGTTAGTACCTTTTACAGTCAATTTACCTGCTTCAAGACTACTACTGCTCAACGTATTTCCAGTTGCATTCATTTCAGCTACAAATAAACCCGTATTACTTAATGATGCAGATTTTTTTCCATCCTTGTCTTGTGTAATTATGCCTGTTGCACTCAGAATCGATGTATTACCTAATATATCTGTCGATGTCACACTGTCAAATACCACATCTTTCTTCGTTGCTACAGTGACCTTATTCCCTGCCTGTTCAACCGCAATGTTGTCACCAGCGATAAACGTTACTGTTTCATCTGGCGTGATCTGTTCAACTGAACTACCTGCCACTGCACCTGTGCCAGTTTTATCTGTCGTCAGTTTCCAGCCTGTATTCGCTATCGCTTTTACTGCATCAAGCTGACCACCATTCACAGCATCTTTAGATCCT
>NZ_NEGD01000032.1:0-3754 GCF_002135245.1 Acinetobacter sp. ANC 4218
AAACGAGCAGAACCTATTGCTTGGTTAAGCAATATTTCCTGTTCTTTATTAGGTAGAAGCCTAAATTTATAGTGTTGTGAAATATTCATTAAATCATTGTTTACAAAAGAATTAATATGGGTGAATTATAGCAAAATAAAGCACTGTAATAAAGGCGATATTTGATTTTTTATGGCTATCGCCACTCGCTTATATCCCCCACCTGACTGTCGGTGGGGGTCTTACGCTCGATGAAGATAAAGCCGACAAGGAATATCGAGATCAGTGTAAATACTATGGCGTTGAGGTTGATAAGAATTTACTAAACAAACCAAAAGAAGCAAAACTAAGAAAGCATTTAAATTCTTTTAAATATGAAAAATACCCTTTCATGAAAAAAGTTACTAAATGTTCACCACAGCTTGCTATTAAGCAACTAGGCAATGCTTTTGATCGGTTTTTTAGTGGTCAAAGCAAATACCCTAAGCCAAGAAAAAAAGGCAAAGATGACCGCTTTTCATTATCAAATGATCAATTCAGCGTAGATAATCAATCTATTAAAATCCCCAATTTGGGTTGGGTTAAGATGACGGAGGCTTTACGCTACAAAGGTAAAATCTTGTCAGCCAAAGTGCTTAAGCATGGTGGTAAATGGTTTGTGTCAATTGCTGTTGAGTTGTCTCAAATTGAAAAACTCAAACCCAAAACAGGCTTGTCTATTGGTGTGGATTTAGGGGTTTCTAGTCTTGCCACCCTCTCAAATGGAGAGATCATTCCATCATCAGCACCACTTAAAAGACAAATTGCAAAACTAAGACGACTCAATAAATCTTTTAGTCGAAAGAAAAAAGGTAGTCAAAATCGAGAAAAAGCAAAAACCAAGCTTTCTCGCTTGCACTACAAAATAGCCTGCCTTCGTAAAAATAATCTTCATCAGGTCACAACCGATTTGGTTACACGTTTTGATGTGATCGCTATCGAAGATTTAAATGTTAAAGGCATGGTGAAGAATCGAAAACTCGCAAGAGCCATATCTGATATGGGTTTCTGTGAGTTTAAAAGACAATTGGTTTATAAAGCGAAACAGCACGGTAAATCTGTATTGTCCGTTGGTCGATTCTTCCCAAGTAGTAAAATGTGCTCTTGTTGTGGCGAATTAAATCAATCTCTCACACTTTCAATTCGTGAGTGGAAGTGTTCTATTTGTCACACTGAGCAAAATCGAGATATTAATGCAGCAATTAATATCTTAAACCATGCGGATAAGGATTTAATTGCTGCTTAGGTGGTGATTAAGGCGGTGAGTTACACCGTGACAGCCTATGGAATTGAGGTAATCCCAAGAGCAAATGCTTTTGGTTCTTGATGGCAAAGTAGGAATTAAACATCAAATCGACATAAGTAGGTTTGAGTAGGTTTTAAATAACGGTTTATAACAATTTGTTAGGTAATGATCAATTATCTTAATTGAGCGTAAGACCCCCACCGACAGCCAGGTGGGGAATATAAGCGAGTGGCGTAAGCCATAAAAAATCTAATATTTTTATTGCTTATTTTTAATACAATAGAAACATTTTAATTCTTTTTTAAACAATGCTTTAATGAGGATTTCACAACAATATAAATTCAGGCTTTTGCCTAGCCAAGAACAGGAAATATTGCTTAACCAAGCAATAGGTTCTGCTAGTTTTGTGTGGAATCAAATTCTCGCTAAATCATTTTAAATGTTCGCTAAAGATGAATTTATTCGCTACGAAGCAGAAAGCAAGTGAAATCCGTGAGGAAGTCACCTAAGAGCTTTTGCTTTTAAAATCCCTGAGAAACGAGTTTCGCAAGGAGCTAGTCTAAAGTGGTGGGAATAGTCAAACATCTAAATTTAGATCGGTCACTGCCCCTTTTTCAGCACCTGTGGTCAATTTGGCAAACTTCGCCAAAGCTCCATAGCGATAATTCGGCTCCGGCTTGACCCAAGCCGCTTTACGCTCTGCCAGTTCTACATCGGAAATATGCAGCGTCATTTCACGGGTTTCGGCATTAATGGAAATTTTATCGCCATTTTTCACCAGACCAATCGGCCCGCCTTCATAGGCCTCCGGAGTGACATGACCTATCACAAAGCCATGGCTTCCACCTGAAAAACGGCCATCGGTGAGTAGCGCCACAGATTTTCCTAAGCCCTTACCAATAATGGCCGAGGTCGGTTTCAGCATTTCCGGCATGCCGGGTCCGCCTTTCGGCCCTTCGCCACGAATCACCACCACTTCGCCTTCCTGCACTTCACCATCCAAGATGCCGCGCATGGCGCCAATTTCGCCTTCGAACACGCGTGCCGGACCTTCAAAATACAGACCTTCTTTACCGGTAATTTTTGCTACGGCACCGGTTGGTGACAAGTTACCTTTTAACACCACCAGATGAGAGTCTTTTTTGATCGGTGCATCAAAGGGTAAGATAATTTGTTGCTCTTCCGGATAGTCTTCAACATCAGCCAGATTTTCCGCCAAGGTTTTACCGGTTACGGTCAAGCAAGAACCATCCAGCATGCCGGCATTCAGCATGCGCTTCATTAAAGGCTGAATACCACCAATCGCAATCAGTTCCGACATCAGATATTTGCCTGATGGACGCACATCCGCCACTACAGGAATGTCCTTACCAATCCGCACGAAATCGTCCAGAGTCAGTTCCACCCCTGCGGTATGCGCCATAGCCAATAAATGTAAGACACCATTGGTTGAACCGCCCAGAGCGATCAGCACTTTAATGGCATTTTCAAATGCTGCCTTGGTCATGATGTCACGCGGTTTAATGTCCAGACGTAGCAGGTTCATCACCGCTTCGCCCGCACGCAGACAGTCAATTTTTTTCTCTTCTGAAACTGCTTCCTGCGCCGATGAACCCGGTAAACTCATGCCTAAGGCTTCAATTGCGGAAGCCATCGAGTTGGCTGTATACATGCCCCCACACGAACCTGGTCCCGGCAATGCAACCTCTTCAATCTGTTTCACTTGAATTTCGTTAATTTCACCTTTGGCATGCTGACCTACCGCTTCAAAAACTGAAATCATGTCGGTATGGCCGGCACCCGGTTTAATCGTCCCACCGTAAATAAACAAACCCGGACGGTTTAAACGCGCCAGCCCCATGATACAGCCTGGCATATTCTTGTCACAGCCACCAATTGCAATCACGCCATCATAAGCTTGACAACCCACCACCGCTTCAATTGAATCGGCAATAATTTCACGGGAGACCAGTGAGTATTTCATGCCTTCCGTACCGTTTGAGATCCCGTCAGAAATGGTAATGGTATTGAAGATAATCCCCTTGCCATTTGCGGCATTCACGCCTCTTTCCACTTCACGCGCCAAGCCATCGATATGCATATTACAAGGCGTGACATTGGCCCAGGTTGAGGCAATGCCAATAAAAGGACGGCTAAAGTCTGCATCTTTAAAACCGGTAGCGCGCATCATGGAACGTGCCGGCGCATTTTCAATGCCTTCATAGACAGGAGCTGAATGCTCACGGATATTATCTTTACTCATTGGTTTCTTCCTTGGCGATGACTGATTTTCAGCTTCAGTCTTTGGCAAATTATTCTGCATTTATTCTATAGAATTGACATACTCCCACCACTTTCGACTAGCTCCTTGCGAAACTCGTTTCTCAGGGATTCTAAAAGCAAAGGCTCTTAGGCGACTTCCTCACGGATTTCGCTTGCTTTCTGCTTCGCAGGGCGACCTTTACTGCGTCTTCCCTCCACAGACAAAAC
>NZ_NEGD01000033.1:0-1161 GCF_002135245.1 Acinetobacter sp. ANC 4218
AAACTACTGTACCTGTACCAGCACTATCCTTAATCAATAGACTGCCCGCATTGCTTAGGGACAGTGTATCGTTCAGGCTGTATTTGTAGGTATTCGTCGCCGCATCATAGGTCGCTGTTGTATTCGTACCATCTGCAAAGTTAACAGTTTCTCCCAGCTGTACATTGTCTGCTGGGCTTACACCATTCACTGCAAAATTCAAACCTTTATCTGCCTGAGTCTTCGCATTAGTCGCAGTGCTATTTACTTGCTGAATTGCATCATGAACCGTATTGGCTCCCGCAACTCCACCAATATTTGTTGAGGTTAAATTGCCGGTTGCATCAATCTGTGTGCTGCTCCCCAATACATTCTTCACACTATTTTGCGCTGTATATAGCTGACTGCCATTCACTGCATCTGTCGATGTTGAATTGACATCCCCAGCTTTAACATTGGTGATCTTCTGATTGCCTGCATTGATCCCTGTTTTGCTGATGCTTGGGCTGTTCGCAACCAATGTGCCTGTACTGTCAACAAAGCTTAAGCCGGCATTATTGATGACTGTGCCACCTGCAGTTACACTGTCAAATACCACATCTTTCTTCGTCGCTACAGTGACCTTATTCCCTGCCTGTTCAACCGCAATGTTGTCACCAGCGATAAACGTTACTGTTTCATCTGGCGTGATCTGTTCAACTGAACTACCTGCCACTGCACCTGTGCCAGTTTTATCTGTCGTCAGTTTCCAGCCTGTATTCGCTATCGCTTTTACTGCATCAAGCTGACCACCATTCACAGCATCTTTAGATCCTGCTGCAACAAGACCATCTGTTACTCCTGTGATCTTACCTGTCGATGCATCTAGCTTAATGCTGCCTGACTGTACCCCTGTCTTGTCAACAGAAACTACTGTACCTGTACCAGCACTATCCTTAATCAATAGACTGCCCGCATTGCTTAGGGACAGTGTATCGTTCAGGCTGTATTTGTAGGTATTCGTCGCCGCATCATAGGTCGCTGTTGTATTCGTACCATCTGCAAAGTTAACAGTTTCTCCCAGCTGTACATTGTCTGCTGGGCTTACACCATTCACTGCAAAATTCAAACCTTTATCTGCCTGAGTCTTCGCATTAGTCGCAGTGCTATTTACTTGCTGAATTGCATCATGAACCGTATTGG
>NZ_NEGD01000034.1:0-1006 GCF_002135245.1 Acinetobacter sp. ANC 4218
TACACCTACTCGTCGACTCTACGGGTTTAAAATTTTTAGGTGAAGGCGAATGGAAGCGTAAAAAACATCAGCCTGAATACCGTCGGCAATGGCGTAAACTGCATATTGGTATAGATGCTGAAACACTGCAAATACGGGCTATTCAGCTCACCACAAACAATGTCAGTGATTCACAAGTGCTGGGGGATTTACTACAGCAGATTCCTGAAAATGAGCGAATTGACTCGATCTATACAGATGGGGCTTACGACACAAAATACTGCCGACAAGTGATTGCCGATCGGCAGGCTTATACAGGAACATGCAATTTTATGTTTGATATAGTCTATTTAACATAAGATATATTATGCGAAATTAATTTGTTAGAACCCATTCAAAATGTCTATATTCTCACGTCACGCGACAGATAAGTTGACATTTGCGACACATGTAATGTCATTAAAAAAATTAAACACTCCATGCACTTAACATGTCTTCTTAAAAAATATACAGGCTAAAGCAACAGAACTTTGATAATTTCTTTTGAGTTTGTCATATCGAGTAGCTAATCCTCTAATTTGCTTTTTTTTGCCAGTGTTGATCTGTCGGCATGGTACGAGGCATAGCGAATAGTGAAATTAGGTTTGGCAATTTGATTTTATTACTTCGCTATTCTAAAGATAAAAGTTTCAACACACCCTAATCATACCTATTGTCTAAAATTAAAAAAAAGAAACAAAATATTTCAAAATGGCTTTGTTGCACAAAGCTATTCTTGAAGGCTTCTTCAGCAATATAATTTCCAGATGAAGAAGCCTACACCTAAAATCTATCGTACAACCAATTGGTCCTCGTATAACCAAGCTTTAATCAAGCGAGGAAATATTTCAATCTGGTTTGATCCTAAGACGCAATGGTATGCACAACCACAAGGCAAGCACGGACGAAATCAAACTTATTCCGATACAGCGATTCAATGCTGTTTAATGATCAAATCTCTATTCCGTCTTTCTTTACGTATGGTTAC
>NZ_NEGD01000035.1:0-1010 GCF_002135245.1 Acinetobacter sp. ANC 4218
CTTGTACACACCGCCCGTCACACCATGGGAGTTTGTTGCACCAGAAGTAGGTAGTCTAACCGTAAGGAGGACGCTTACCACGGTGTGGCCGATGACTGGGGTGAAGTCGTAACAAGGTAGCCGTAGGGGAACCTGCGGCTGGATCACCTCCTTAACGAAAGATTGACGATCGGTAAGAATCCACAACAAGTTGTTCTTCATGACGATGTATCTGAGGGTCTGTAGCTCAGTTGGTTAGAGCACACGCTTGATAAGCGTGGGGTCACAAGTTCAAGTCTTGTCAGACCCACCATGACATACTTCATAGATACATTGACTTATTGATAAGCTGGGGACTTAGCTTAGTTGGTAGAGCGCCTGCTTTGCACGCAGGAGGTCAGGAGTTCGACTCTCCTAGTCTCCACCATGTATCTTCGGATGCATAATAAGCAAACGGTTAGATAGCTTATAGAGCTTAGTAAGAAAGCGGCGTATAATGCGCGGCATTGTTATTAACCTCTGTGATTTATCACAGTTTACTGTTCATCGACGAGATGGCAGTTAATCATTAACAGAATATATTTGAGTTGAAATAAATTGTTCATACTCGTTTTAAACAACCTAGCAAGTAATTGTGAAAGTTGGATGAAATGAGTTACTAGCGATTAAACTGAATCAAGCGTTTTGGTATATGAATCTAATTGAAGCTGTACGGTGCTTAAGTGCACAGTGCTCTAAACTGTTATGTTGGTTGATCTACTTGTAGGATCAAACGACTGTTTGGGGTTGTATAGTCAAGTAATTAAGTGCATGTGGTGGATGCCTTGGCAGTCAGAGGCGATGAAAGACGTAATAGCCTGCGATAAGCTCCGGGGAGGCGGCAAATATCCTGTGATCCGGAGATTTCTGAATGGGGAAACCCACTTACCATAAGGTAGGTATCGCAACATGAATACATAGTGTTGCGAGGCGAACGAGGGGAAGTGAAACATCTCAGTACCCTTAGGAAAAGAAATCAATTGAGATTCCCT